>CAYINK010000045.1:0-7197 GCA_964364765.1 uncultured Gammaproteobacteria bacterium | reverse complement strand
TCTCGTCTTCATGATTTTTGTTTTTCTTATCACTCCCATCGTGGCGACCCTTATCCAACTTGCCATATCAAGAAAGAGAGAGTTTTTAGCTGATGCAGATGGCGCACTTCTCACTCGGCACCCGGAAGGACTTGCACGCGCTCTTGAAAAAATAAGTCAGGATCCGCGACCGCTTTCTTCAGCGACCACATCAACCGCACATCTGTTTATATCAAATCCTTTTAAAAAAACTAAAAAATCTAACTGGCTTTTAGGGTTATTTTCAACTCACCCTCCGACTGAGGAGAGAATAAGGATGCTTCGAAGTATGTAAAATTACAAATCACAAATCTCAAATCCACAAATCAATATCAAATTTTAAATTTGTAATTTGTTATTTGACAATTTTTATATGTGTGGCATAGCTGGATTTATAGGTTTTAGAGATGATAATCTCATCAAACAGTTTTCCAAGTGGTTGGAACACCGCGGTCCGGATGGGGATGGGTTTTATATTGACGAGGATGTGACTTTATTAAGTCGAAGACTTGCGATCATCGATGTGAAAGGTGGAGATCAACCGATTTATAATGAAGATGGGTCGATCGTCGTGGTCTACAACGGGGAGATATATAACTATCTTGAACTCCGTTCCGAACTTGAAAAATCGGGACACATATTCAAAACTCGCTCTGATACGGAAGTGATTGTGCACGGATATGAGGAGTGGGGCGATACTTGCTTTGATAAATTTAACGGTATGTTTGGGATAGCCCTGCATGATAAAAAGAAAAAGAGAACTCTCTTAGTGAGAGATCATTTTGGGATTAAGCCATTATATTTTACACAAGTGTCATTGCGAGGAGCCACAGGCGACGCGGCAATCTCTGTTAACGGGATTGCTTCGTCGGTCGCTTCGCTTCCTTCTCGCAATGACATAGTAATATTTTCTTCAGAAATAAAACCTCTGATTTATTCTGGACTCATCCCTGTTGAAACAAATGATCGGATCATCTATCGCTACTTGAAATATCGCATACATGATGATGGTAGGGAAACATTCTTTAAGGGAGTTGAAAGATTATTACCCGGAGAGATGATGGTGATAGATCAAGTTCAAAGTTCAAAATTTAAAATTCAAATTAAGAAATATACAAAATTGGAGGAAAAGTTGTTGCAAATGGTAGAGAACAACGATCGTTGTTCCCTACAACAAGAACAAATTTCCCAATTTAAATCTCTTCTCATCGATTCCATCAAGCGTCGTCTCGTCTCCGAAGTTCCCGTAGGTACCTGCCTATCCGGTGGGCTTGATTCGTCAACCGTCGTCTCCATTGTTAACAAACTTTTGAAAGATAAGGTAGGGGAGTCGCTCTCGGTAGGGGATATCCAAAAAACCTTTTCCGCCGTATTTCCTGGTTCAAATAATGATGAGGAAAGATATATCGATGAGGTTATAAAACTTAAGGTGAAAAGTTATAAAGTTAGGCCAAATTCTGATGAGTTTTTGAAGGATTTAAAAGATTTTGTAAAAACTCAAGAGGAGCCAACGATAAGTACGGGTCCTTACGCGCAGTACAAAGTGATGCAGGAAGCGCACAAGTATGTTACAGTCGTCCTTGATGGGCAAGGAGCTGATGAGATGATGGCAGGATATCTTCCCTATTATTTTGTGTATCTCAATCAATTGTGGAAGATGGGTAAATATTTATCATTCTTCAAAGAAGTGTCATCATCATGGGATGTAGTTATGAGATTTGTAAAGAAAAAGATATTCGTAGAGACGCAAAATTTTGCGTCTCTACTCAATAATGAATTTGCAAACCAATATGCAGGGGAATTATTTCAGATAGAAAATTCCAACCTTAAAAAAAGACTTTTGGATGATATTTTCAGAAATAGCTTGCAATCTCTTCTTCGCTACGAAGATAAAAACGCAATGAGGTTTTCTATAGAAGGGCGAGTCCCCTTCTTAGATTTTCGTTTGACTGAATTATTGTTTTCTCTGCCTGATGAGGCAATCATTAAAAATGGTTGGAATAAGTTTATACTTCGAGAATCAACAAAAGATTTGCTCCCGAAGCTTATAAATGAACGCCGGAATAAAATAGGGTTTACCACTCCAGAAAATGAATGGTTTAAAAAGAAAAGCGACGATATTCTTACCTTTTTTACCGGAGAACAGTTTGAGGCAAAAAAATATGTGAATCAGGCAGAAGTGGTCATGGCTTTCAAAGATTTTATTGCGGGGAAAACGGATGATACGATGTTGTTTTGGAGAATTTTGAATCTTGAGTTGTGGATGAGAGAGTTCATTAAAATTTCAAATCCACAAATAGACAAATCCACAAATCAATTAAAAATCACAAATAACAAAAAGTCAATCAATCCTGATATCACGGTTCATGGCAAAAAATATTCTCGTTACCCAATCAGAACTGACGTGTTTAAAAGAGGAGACAAAGTTGAAAAAAAAATTGTGGATAACTTGATCCAGTGTAGTGTTTCACTGGAACAAGGAAAGGATAAGAAATGGTTCATCGTTGTTTCGGAAAAGGTGGTGGCGGTGGCGCAGGGAAGAGCATATTTTATATGGGATATTAAACCGAGTATTTTCGCATCGGTACTTTCGCAATTTGTCAGTCGAGTTCCCTGGGGAATCGGGTTGGGAAGCCCTTGGACGATGGAGCTGGCGATCCAGGAAGTAGGTCTTCCAAGAATTCTTCTGGCCTCGGTATTGGGGGGATTAGGGAGATTGGTGGGGGTTAGGGGTTTGTTCTACCATGTAGCAGGTAGATCAGCCGCAGGTATTGACGGTCCGACGGAATACTCTTTATATCCTGCTAATGTTTCCGCCAAGCTGTTGCCGAAGGAGCCACAGAAGGTATGTGAAGAAATCGATAGAGCTGTTAGAAATCACAAATCACAAATCACAAATAACAAATCAATTACAAATATTCAAATTAATAAAATTTCAAATTACTTGGGTTCTGCAATCATAGATGCTAATGATATTGGGAGAAATGTTCTCGGCAATACAACCAAGCTATCAAACAAACTCATTGAGGACATATTCAAAGACAACCCCATGGGGCAGACAAACGAGCAAACGCCTGTTACAATTGTTTTTGTGAATTAAAAATACAAAAGAACTCTATGAAAAAAATCATTTCTACCAACCCCGCAAAGAATTATGAAGTTATAGGAGAAGTTACTGTATCGAATTTGAATGAAATAAAAAAGAAGGTTGAAGGAGCGAATAATGCAAAGAAATTATGGAAAGAACTGGGTATTGAAAAAAGAATTGCGTTATTAACTCCACTTTTGGATCAAATTGAAGAAAGGAAAGAGGAGTTGGCATACCTTATAACTAAAGAAATGGGTAAACCAATCAATGAAAGCCGAGATGATATTTCATGGGACTTAGGTTATCTTAAATCTTTTTTCAAATTAGGAGAAGAATATTTGAAGGATGAAATCACCCATAGTCAGGGGAATTCTTTACACAGAATTATATTTGAGCCAATTGGTTCTGCCGCTGTCATAACTCCTTGGAATTTTCCATTTGACATGTTTTTATGGGGGGTAATACCTAATCTCATTGCGGGCAATACAGTAATTTTTAAACATTCAGAGGAAACACCGCTTATTGGTAAGATTGCTGAGGATATGATGAATAAACTCCACCTACCTGAAGGAGTTTTTTCAGAAGTATATGGGGATGGTAATACTGGAGCGCAGTTAGTAAATCAAAATGTTGATTTTATTTGGTTTACCGGTAGTTCGACAGTTGGGAAAAAACTTTTTGAACTTGCAGGGAAGAAATTTATAAAATCTACCATGGAACTGGGAGGATCAAATCCAGCTATATTGTGTGAGGATGTTGATGTTCAGAAAACCCTAGGTAAAATTTTTATTAAGAGATTTTTAAATTGTGGTCAAGTATGCGATGCAGTCAAACGACTCATCGTACATGAAAGTATATTTGATGAAATAGTTGGTGAATTAAAGAAAATATTAGAGTCTAAAATAGTAGGTGAACCTGAAAATGAAAAAACAAACATAGGTAGTCTTGTTTCAAAAACTCAACTATTGGCCTTAGAGGTTCAAGTTGAGGATGCTATAAAAAAAGGAGCAAAAATAGTCACCGGCGGTAAACGCCCCGCAAACTTAAAAGGAGCATATTTTCTCCCTACTATTTTGACAAACGTAAAACCAAATATGAAAGTATGGCATGAGGAAGTATTTGGCCCCGTTCTTCCTATTGTTTCATTTAAAACTGATGAAGAAGCTATAAAACTTGCGAATGATACTGAGTATGGGCTAGGAGCAGTAGTGTGTTCAAAGGATGTTGAAAGAGCTGAGAATATTGCTAAAGAAATAGAGGCAGGGAACATCGATATCAATAATGGAAATCATTGGGTTGCATGTACTCCCTTTGGAGGATATAAAAATTCAGGCATGGGGCGGGAGCATGGAAGACATGGGTTTCAGGAGCTGTGTAAGATAAAAGTTATTGCGAAATAATATATGACAAAAAAGATATTATCAAAAGAGGAAATACTTCATTTGGCCGATCTTTCCAAATTAAAGCTAACTGAAAAAGAGATAGAAATGTTCAGGGTCCAGCTTTCTGAAATAATTGGATATATTGAGCAACTCAACAAAGTTGATACGGAAAATGTAGAACCAGTTGCACAGTTAACAGACCTTATCAGCGTAAGTCGCGAAGATAAATCTTCAAATACTCAAAGTCTTACTCAAGTTCAAGCCCTTCAAAATACGAAGTCTACAAAAGATGGATATATACGAGTTGAGGCAATTTTTTAATGAACAGTATGAAACTTAATTATCTCACTATTCAGGAGGCGGTTGATGGCCTCAAAAAAAAATCTTTTTCTGCGGTTGAATTAACAAGCGCCTGTTTAAAGCAAATAAAATCAATCGATAAAAAGATTAATGCCTTTTTGACACTTAATGAAGAAGAAGCCTTAAAAAGGGCAAAGAAAGCCGACGATCTAATTCAATCATCAAAAGATATTTTTGAAATAAAACCGTTACTAGGAATACCTATGGGGATAAAGGATCTCTACACAACAGATGCTCTAAGAACAACGGCAGGCTCTAAAATTATTGAGCATTATATTCCTCCATTTGATGCAACAGTTGTCCGCAAATACAAAGAAGCAGGTGCGATTTTTTTAGGTAAAACAAACGAAGACGCTTGGGGTCATGGTTCATCCGGGGAGAACTCAGATTATGGGCCCACTCGTAATCCTTATGATTTAGATCGAGTTCCAGGCGGATCTAGTAGTGGGTCTGGAGCGGCTGTGGCATCAGGAGAATGTTTACTTGCAACGGGAACTGATACGGGAAGCTCAGTACGTTTACCTGCCGCATATTGTAACCTAGTTGGGCTAAAACCAACATATGGCCGCGTATCGCGTTATGGCGTGATTGCAATGGCTTCATCTTTTGACACCATCGGACATATGACCCATACGGTGTATGACAATGCAAAAGTATTGGAAGTTACCGCAGGAAAAGATCCGCTGGACGCAACTTCTTCTCCATCGAAAGTACCAAAATATACTTCGTATTTAGGAAAAGATATAAACGAACTTAAGATTGGTATCCCGAAAGAATATTTTGTTGAAGGTATGGACTCACGAGTGAAAGATCTGACTCTTCAAGCAATTGAGAAGTTCAAATCACTTGGTGCAACGGTTAAACAAATCTCTTTGCCCCACACAGATGTTGCAATGGCTTGTTACTATATTTTAGTTCCTTCAGAAGTAAGTTCTAATCTAGCCCGCTATGATGGTATAAGATATGGAGGACCTCGTGAATTATTTGGAGCAGAGGCAAAAAGAAGAATTATGTTAGGGGCATATACATTATCTTCTGGTTACTATGACGCATATTATTTAAATGCCGCAAAAGTAAGACGATTGATAAAAGAGGATTTTGAAAATGTTTTTAAGGAAGTAGATGTTGTCATTGCTCCTTCATCGCCATCTTTGCCTTTTAAAATCGGAGAAAAAGCCGATGATCCATTGCAGATGTATTTATCAGATATTTTTCTTTGCCCCATAAATATCGCGGGAGTGCCAAGTTTGAACGTTCCTTGCGGATTTATTGACGGATTGCCGGTTGGTATGCAAATAATCGGACCGCATTTTCAAGAAGAGATACTTTATCAAGTTGGATACAAATTTGAACAGGAAACAGAATATTATAAAACAAGACCAAAGTTGTAATTTTAGTCTGGATTCCCGCCTGCGCTGGAATGACGAGTAAAAAATATGAATAAATATTCACCTGTAATCGGTCTTGAGATACATGTTGAATTGAAAACTGAATCGGGCATGTTTTGTCAGTGCAAGATAAATCAGTTTGACGCCGAACCGAACAGTCATGTATGTCCTGTTTGCCTGGGACTTCCTGGAGCTCTTCCGGTGCCTAATAAAAAAGCAATTGAGTGGACGATAAAGATCGGGCAGGCATTAAACTGCACAATTAACAAACATACTAAATTTGACCGCAAGCATTATTCCTATGCCGATCTTCCAAAAGGGTATCAAATCTCACAGTATGATGAACCGATTGCGGTAAACGGTAAACTCAAAATATTCAATAAAGAATATTTAATGTCCAATACTACCAATAGCCAATCTCCAATCTCCAATACCCAATTACCAAAATTGAAAGAATTCAGGATACATCGTGTTCATCTGGAAGAAGATACGGGAAAATTAATTCATAAGGGAAGTGATACCCTTATCGATTTTAACCGGTCGGGGACTCCCCTCGTTGAAATCGTGACTGAGGCAGATTTCACTTCAAGTGATGATGTCAAAATGTTTCTCGAAGAACTTCACACCATCATCCGCTATTTGGACGTTTCAGATGCGGATATGGAGAAGGGAACTATGCGCATGGAGCCGAATATATCTGTGAGAGAAGTAACGAATAACAAATCCACAAATCCACAAATCCACAAATTTGAATTACCGAAATATAAGGTCGAAGTAAAGAATATTAACTCCTTTAACTTTGTCAAACGGGCGATTGATTATGAGGTGAAAAGACATATTGGCCTTTTGGAAAAAGGTGAAACTCCAATTCAAGAAACGAGAGGGTGGGATAGCAATCATAACAAAACATATTCACAGAGAACGAAAGAGGACGCACATGACTATCGTTATTTTCCTGAGC
>CAYINK010000044.1:3304-7293 GCA_964364765.1 uncultured Gammaproteobacteria bacterium | reverse complement strand
TACACAAATCACTCTTGACTTTCAAATCAATATATAGTATAGTTTAGGAACTTTTTTTAATCTCCCTTTTAACTAAGGGAGTGTATTGTTGTTTACATAATTTTTTGCCCTCAAATTATCGATGAGCATTCACACAAAGCGATCTAACCCTTCTTCGGAAATTTTCCTCGGTAAAAAAAAAGAAAACTTGAAAGAAATCAACCTGATAGCAGTACAAAAAGAGTCCTGGAATAAATTCCTCACCAAAGAACTGAAAGAAATAATGGAAGAATTCTTCCCCATCGAAGACTACACGGGCAAAAAATTCACCCTCTATTTTGAAGACCTCTATTTTGATAATCCCCGCTACCCTCTCGAACTTTGTATCAAGAAAAAACTCACTTATGATTTTCCCGTCTATGTGAAAGTAAGACTTGTGAATAAAAAGACGGGGACCGAGAAAAGGCAAGATGTCTATTTCTTCAACCTCCCCAAAATGACTTCACGGGGCACCTTTATCATTAATGGAATCGAGCGCGCAATCATAAACCAGATTGTCAGATCTCCCGGAGCATACTTTACCGCCGAAATTGACAAAACTACCGGACTTACCCTTTATAATGCCGAAATAAGACCCTATATCGGTTCATGGCTTGATTTCACCATAAATAAAAACGGTATCATCGAAGGAAAAATAAATAAAAAGAGAAAATTTTTAGCTTCCGTATTCCTCCGTATTTTTGACGGGGAAAACAACAATCAACTCCTTGATCTTTTCTCTGATTTGGATAAAACGGTCTTTGATAAATATATTGCACCTACCATTAAAAAAGACCGTACAAAAAGTAAAGATGAGGCAATCTTGGAGCTTTACCGCAAGATAAAACCAGGAGAACCCCTCATCCTTGAAAATGCGCGGGAGACTCTCAATAGTCTTTTCTTCAACCATCGCCGGTATTCACTGGCCGATGTAGGACGATATAAAGTAAACAAGAAATTAGGCTTTACCACTCCCACTGATAAAGAACATCATGTGATTACCAAAGATGATGTAGTTGCGATTCTCAAATACTTGGTAAATCTTACTCTAGGAAAAGGCAATTTTGATGACATTGACCATTTGGGCAACCGAAGGATTAAAACGGTGGGAGAACTTATTGGCTCCTATGGGGTACGGGTCGGTATGGTACGGACTGAAAAGGAGATTAAAGAACGGATGAGTTTGGTTCCCTCCGATGCATTCCCCTCTCCTTCTCAGATCATAAACTCAAAGCCAATTATCATGGCAATCAACTCATTTTATCGGACCAGTCAACTTTCAACCATCGTCGATCAAACGAATCCTTTATCTGAACTTGATAATTTGCGAAGGATTACGGTAGGCGGACCGGGGGGTATTGAAAAAGAAAGAGCTTCGTTCTCGATCCGTGATATTTCATCTTCCCAGTACGGAAGAATTTGTCCTATCCGATCGCCGGAAGGACCCAATATCGGTGTCGTAACCTACATGGCTATTTACTCAAAGATAAATAAATATGGCTTTCTTGAAACTCCTTACAAAAAAGTAGTGGTTGAAACAAGAGGGGGAAAGAAAGTTGTAAAAGTAACGAATGAGTTAGTCTATATGCAGGCTGATGATGAGGAAAAGTATTATATAACTTCAGATAATTTAAATATCGATACAAGCGGCATCATTCAGGATGAAATGGTCGTTACCAGATATCAGGGGGATCTTGTGGAGGTTCCCACCGAAAAATTAAATCTTATCGATGTATCACCCCGGCAGGTGGTCGGAGTCTCCGCTACCCTTATTCCTTTCTTGCAAAACGATGATGCAAGCCGTGCGCTAATGGGAACTCACATGCAATGTCAAGCAGTACCTTTACTTAAACCGGCCGCACCTTTAGTAGGTACCGGCTCTGAGGAAACGATTGCTCAAGCGCTTGGACGAACTATTTTAGCAGAGGAAGATGGAGTTATTCAATATGTTGATTCAAAAAAAGTAGTGATTGAAGGAAAAAGTGGACAAAAATATGATTACCCGCTTGAACGCTATGTAAGAACAAGTAAAGATATTATCTTTGATCAAAAGCCTCGCGTAGAGCTGAAGCAAAAAGTGAAAAAAGGAGATCTGATTATCGACGGACCCGCAACGAATAACGGAAAGCTTGCACTCGGTCAAAATCTTGTAGTTGCCTATACTTCATTTAACGGATTGGGTTATGAGGATGGTTTTGTCATCTCAGAACGCTTGGTGAAGGAA
Organism: uncultured Gammaproteobacteria bacterium; assembly: GCA_964364765.1. GTDB lineage: Bacteria > Patescibacteriota > Microgenomatia > UBA1406 > GWC2-37-13 > YC2-FULL-38-9. The sequence continues at coordinate 5,051 of CAYINK010000044.1, read as the reverse complement.
GATATATTGACTTCTATCACCAGTGAAGAGTTCATCGCTGACCTCGTTGATACGAAGCTTGGTCCTGAGGAACCAACTCGGGATATCCCGAATGTCCGTGAAGAAGTACTACAGAATCTTGATAAAGAAGGTCTTGTGCTTATTGGTACTGAGGCAAAAAATGGAGACATACTAGTCGGAAAAGTTGCTCCTAAAGGAGAAAAAGAATTAACTGCCGAGGAAAGATTGTTACGCGCTATATTTGGAGAAAAAGCAAAAGATGTCAAGGATACTTCTTTACGCATGCCTTACGGAAAGAAAGGTGTCGTCGTAAATATTGAAACCATTGACAGCAAAAAAGATCCAAACGAACTCGAACCAACTATTATCAAACGCATTATTGTAAATACCGCGCAGTTAAGAAAGATATCGATTGGTGATAAACTTGCGGGACGTCATGGAAATAAGGGAGTCATTTCCCGTATTCTTCCCGAATGGGACATGCCATACCTTGCTGATGGTACCCCGGTTGATGTTATCATCTCTCCTCTTTCCATACTGGCGAGAATGAATTTGGGACAACTTTTTGAAACACTTCTTGGATATATTGCAAAATTCAATAATTGGACCATCGTAGCTCCCGTATTTGAAAAAATTCAGGAAGACTTTATCACCTCAGAGCTTAAAAAACAGGGATTACCCATCGATGGAAAGACAGTCATCTATGACGGACAGTCGGGTAAACCCTTTGAAAAACAAGTGCTTGTTGGCACCGGGTATATCATGAAACTTATCCACATGGTTGAGGATAAGTTCCACGCCAGATCAGTCGGTCCTTACTCTCTGGTATCTCAACAACCCCTCGGTGGAAAGTCACAAATGGGTGGTCAGAGATTTGGAGAGATGGAGGTATGGGCACTTGAATCACATCGAGTACCTTATACCCTCCAGGAAATGTTGACCATCAAAAGTGATGATGTCCGCGGCCGCACCAAAGCATTTGAATCTATTATTAAGGGCTTAGATATTCCTCAATCCAATGTCCCTGAGTCATTTCACGTTCTTGTCAAAGAATTGAACTCACTCGGTTTATCAATTGATTACATCAAATAACCTCTATGGAAGAATCCAACGTAATTGACTTTAGCGGACTCCGCATTCGACTCGCCTCACCAGATGACATCTTAAAATGGTCAAAGGGCGAAGTAACCAAACCGGAGACGATCAATTATCGTACCTTCCGTGCCGAAAAAGACGGATTGTTTGATGAGCGCATTTTTGGACCTACTAAAGATTACGAATGTTACTGTGGGAAGTATAAACGCATCCGCTATAAGGGGATTATTTGTGACCGATGTGGAGTGGAAATAACTACTTCAGCGGTCCGTCGTGAGCGCATGGGGCATATCAAACTTGCAACCCCCATCTCACACATCTGGTACTTTAAGGGTTCCTCATCTCCCATAAGTGTCATCCTGGACGTCCCTCCCCAATCCATGGAAAAGATCATTTATTACGCACTCTACCTCGTAAAGTCTGTTGACAAAGAAAAGCAAAAAAAAGTCGTCGCACATCTGGACGCGATGAATAAAAAAGAGTTGAGCCTTATCGAGGAAGAATATGACAAAGAAAAACAAGCATTGAAAGATACGTTTGTGAAACAAAAAGAAGATATTTCAAAAAAGATTTCCCATAAAGAACAGAAAGAGATTGCTTTCCAGGAACTTGATTTGAAAGAACGGGAAAAGTTTCTCATGCTTTCCGACCG
>CAYINK010000044.1:0-3204 GCA_964364765.1 uncultured Gammaproteobacteria bacterium | reverse complement strand
CTTTCCAGGAACTTGATTTGAAAGAACGGGAAAAGTTTCTCATGCTTTCCGACCGCTATGTGGAGGAAAAAGCAAAAAAGACTGCCATGCTTGACCGCATTATCAAGACGGTAAAAGCACTGAAGGCTAATGACGTGTTTGAAGAGGAAGATTATCTTTTCCTCAAAGATAAAGAACTTGAAGGATTTGTCGAGGTGGGAATTGGTTCTGAAGTTTTGTATGAACTGCTCTCAACCACCGATTTCAAGAAAATTTATGAAGAGTCTCTTCATGAACTCTTGAAGGCAAAAGGTGAACGAAGAAATAAATTATTGAAAAAAGCCCGCATCATTGAATCATTTTTGAAAGGAAATACTCAACCTTTATGGATGGTATTGACCGTTCTTCCCGTTATTCCCCCTGATCTTCGACCGGTAGTACAACTCCCGGGTGGCAAATTTGCAACATCTGATTTGAATGATTTTTACCGACGCGTCATCAACCGCAATAACCGTTTGAAACAACTGATTGATCTTGGTGCACCGGAAATCATTTTAAGAAATGAAAAACGCATGTTACAGGAGGCAGTCGATTCTCTTCTTGATCTTCAAAAATCAAGAGGACGCACCCGCTCACAAGGAGCCGCGGTAAAGATTCAAAAATCACTATCTGATATCCTTCGCGGAAAACAGGGTCGTTTCAGACAAAATCTGCTCGGAAAGAGAGTTGATTATTCAGGCCGCTCAACCATCTCGGTTGGTCCTGAACTGAAGATCAATCAGTGTGGTATTCCGAAGGAGATGGCTCTCGAGCTTTTCAAACCCCATCTTTTACATGAGATTATCATAAGAGGTTTAGCACCAAATATAAAAAGCGCCAAGAATTTTCTTGAACTGAAGGAGCCAGTTATCTACGATATTCTTGAGGAGATTACGAAAGACCATCCTGTTCTTTTGAACCGCGCACCAACACTGCATAAATTGTCTATTTTGGGATTTTATCCCGTTTTGACCGATTCCTACGTGATTAAATTACACCCTGCCGTATGTGCCGGATATAACGCAGACTTTGACGGAGACGCGATGGGTGTGTTTGTTCCCCTTTCTCAAAATGCCATAACTGAAGTAAAGACCCGCATGATGGCACACCAAAATTTGCTTAAGCCATCAGACGGTACTCCAATCGTGCTTCCCAATAAGGAAATGGCGCTGGGAATTTATTACCTCACCACTCTTGATAATACCTTTAAAGATGTACCCGATGAAAAATTGATGGTTTTCTCCAATCGTGAAGACGCGATTAACTTATATGAGATGGGAAGGCTTATTCTTCGCCAACCGGTTCTGGTGCGTGTCAATGATAAAATTATCAGGACATCAGTTGGGCGAATCATGGTAAATATGGGCTTGCCTCCTGAATTGCAATTTGTAAATGCAGAAATCAAAGCCTCAGACGTAAAGGAAATTGTGGTCAAGGCAACCAGACTGTATAACGACTCTGAAAAAATAGGAGAACTCATTGATCAGTTAAAAGATATTGGCTTTTGGGGAGCAACGGTGTCAGGAGGACTTTCCTCATCTATCTTTGACTGTAAGATTATTCCTCAAAAAGCGGAGATTATGAAGAATACGGAAAAGGAAATTAAAAAGATTGAAAAAAATTTCAATCAAGGATTTTTGACCATTGATGAAAAAAGACGCTATACCAACAAGCTTTGGATTGAGACAACTGAAAGTTTGGCAGATCAAACATGGGATGCGCTTGATGAGGAAAATCCGGTTAAAATAATTATTAAATCAGGAGGAGCCCGCGCATCCAAAGAACAACTCAAACAGCTATCTGCCATGAAGGGACTCGTGGTTGATCCAATGGGCAAGATCATCGAGGTTCCGACTAAATCAAATTATCGTGAGGGACTTTCCATCTTTGAATATGTTATCTCAGCCCGTGGCGCTCGCAAAGGATTGACCGATTCGGCTTTGAAAACAGCAGACGCCGGATACCTAACTCGACGGTTGGTTGATGTGGCACATGATATGATTATCCGTGAGGAAGATTGTAACGTCACTGAAGGATTGGTGGTATCGACTAAAGATGTCCGCGGAGATAAATTTAAACTCCGCATCCGTGGGAGATATGCTTTACATGATATCGTAACCAGTGATAAAAAGGTATTGGTTGAGGCAAATAACCTTATTGATGAACCCGCGTCTGAGTTAATTGAAAAAAATAATATTACCAAGGTTACGGTCCGATCAGCTCTTTATTGCCAATCAAAATTTGGCGTATGCCAAAAATGTTATGGTCTTGATTTGTCAACCAGTAAAGTGGTAGATGTAGGAGTACCTGTTGGGGTTACTGCGGCACAATCAATTGGCGAACCGGGTACCCAGCTTACCATGAGAGTCAGACATTTCGGAGGTATTGTCATCTCCGACGTTACCCAAGGTCTTCCCCGTGTGGAGGAGCTGTTTGAGACGAGAACCCCGAAGGTCGTCTCCCCCATCAGTGAGATGAACGGAAAAATTTCGCTACAAGAGGATCTCAAAAAAGAGATATATATTATTAAAGTTATCTCAACTGACGGCGGAGAAGAAAAAGAACAAGAGTTTATGGTCCCGATGAACCAAACTCTGAAAGTAAAAGATGGGGACCTCGTCACTAAAGGAGCCGCGTTATCCGAAGGATACTTGGACGTACATGATATTCTCATTATAAAAGGACTACGAGCGGCCCAATTATATCTCTTGAATGAGGTACAACAAGTGTATGAATCGCAAGGTATCCCCATTCATGACAAACATTTTGAAGTTATTATCCGCAAGATGAGTGATAAAGTTACTATCGAAGATGAAGGAGACACATCATTCATCAAAGACGAGGTCGTTTCAAAGATTCGTTTTGAGGAAGAGAATAAAAAAATCATCACTCAGGGGGGGAAACCGTCAACAGGTAAAATTTCTATCCTCGGAATTACCAAAGCCGCAATTTATACTGATTCTTGGTTGTCAAGTGCTTCATTTGAACAAACCACATCGGTCCTGAGTTCAGCCGCCATAAAAAATCAGGTAGATCACTTGCTGGGGCTCAAAGAAAATGTTATAATAGGCAGATTAATCCCCGTAACTAAGGACTTAATTGATAAGTATTACAGTAAATTTTTAAGTAAGTATGCCAACAATCAACCAACTCCTGAAAAGGAAGAGACACAAAAGAATTAAAAAA
>CAYINK010000043.1:0-7386 GCA_964364765.1 uncultured Gammaproteobacteria bacterium | reverse complement strand
ATCATCAAATCTTTCCCTACGAAATATGACATTTTGATTTGCGGTTGCTATATAAGGTAATTATATAGATTCCCGATCGGGTCGGGAATGACTAACGATATAATCTGGATCCCCTTCACGGTGAACCATGGTTCAGGGTGAACCCGGTTTTCACGGGGATGACAGATTAACATGAATAATGTATTATCTATGACAAATATACTGGTAGTATTTCAATAGAAAGCGGTTCTTTTGTTCCCAGACCGAAGTAATGGTCAGCCGAGTCGGCGTTGCGGTGGATGGCTTTGAAAAGCTCAAATTGGATTTTATCTTTGATGTTTTTGAGATTTCCCGGGAAGATACGCTCATGCATCACATGGATGAGCCATTTTTCGCGGTGCGCGTCGATGTCAAGCTCATGCCGGTAGGCGATACGGTGTAGAATTTTTTCCACATTCGGGTCTTCCATGAATCCAAAATGCGCCCGCACGGATATGATACTTCCTTTTACCTGATCTTCATAAAATTTGGTAATTGTGTATCGGTCTCCATGGATGTGAGGCTCCCTTTCAAGGGCAACATTTAACAGAATAAGATTTTTTGCAAGCATGCCGTAACGTTCGATAAACATCTGCTGGAGTGTGGGAATGTCGTCATCAATGCTTGATACATAACCCGGCGTCATAATAATTATGGTGCGCGGGATGAGCATGGTTGAGTTTTTCATAGCCTCAATGAGGTCCTTTACCTGCATTTTCGGATACTCGGCAAACGTTTTCTTGATGGAAGCACGTCCCCATTTCCATGTTTTCATAATGATCAGAATGATAATACATATTGACAAGGGAATATATCCACCTTCAAATATTTTTAATGAATTTGCGGTTAAAAATGTTGAATCAACGGCTATAAGAGGGATAAATATTGCCAAGGCGGTCCAAGTGGGCCACTTCCAATAATATTTTGCAATAAAAAGCATGGAGATGGAAGTAATAAGCATATCTCCAGCTACTGCCAATCCATAAGCTCCAGCAAGACGCGTGCTCGATTCAAATATAATAACCAAAACGACACAACCGATATAAAGCGACCAGTTGATAAAAGGTACATATATTTGTCCTTCATGTTCTTTATTGGTATGTACGACGGGAACATAAGGGAAGAGCCCGAGTGATATGGCTTGAGTAGTGATGGAAAAAGCCCCTGAAATCATAGCTTGAGACGCGATGATGGTAGCTAGTGTTGCGAGGATGACCATGGGAATAAGAAGGGGTTGAGGGACGGTGCTAAAAAAAATATTTTCAGACAGAATTGCTTTTCCGCTTAAAAGAAATGCGCCTTGGCCTAAATAATTGAGAAGGAGCGCAGGGTAGACTACGGAAAACCAGGTGAAGCGGATGGGTTTGGAACCAAAGTGACCCATATCCGCATACATTGCCTCACCTCCGGTTATGGCAAGGATGACCGCCCCGAGAATAAAAAACAAAGTCCTTATTTTAATGACAGACAGAAAAGCTACGGCATGAACAGGATTCAGTGCCTGCAAAATATCCGGATACTGGATTATTTGATTCAGTCCTAATAAGGCAATCGTGATAAACCAAATGATCACGATGGTACCAAATATTTTCCCCACTTTCGCGGTGCCTTTTGATTGAATAAAAAAGAGGCCGGTCAGAATGGCAATCGTTATAGGTACAACATAAGGGGTAAAGGTAGGGGTTACCACTTTCAGTCCTTCAATTGCTGAGACGACGCTGATTGCAGGAGTTATTATCCCATCACCGAAAAGGAGACCAGCGGCAATAATCAATAGGGTGGTCATAATCGGTTTTGCCCTCATTTTCAACTTATCCAACAGACTGTACAGGGCAAATACGCCACCTTCCCCATCACTGTCCGCGCGCAGGACAAACACCACATATTTAAAAGATATGGCGATGGTTATGGCCCAGATGATAAGACTGATGGTTCCTAAGACGTCGGCTCTATTGACTGCCGCATGTGCATGACCAAAAAAGATTTCATTTACTGCGTAGAGAGGCGAGGTACCGATGTCACCATACACCACCCCGAGTGCCGCCAGGGCAAGAAAGAAAAATTTATTTTTGTTTCCCGATTTTGAATCTTCTGAGTGAGTGGACATAGGAATTTTTTTACATTATATGATACAGAAAACGAGTACAACATTTCAACCGAGATTTTTTTCATTTGATAACTGATACAAACGAGATTATAATTCACTTATATGAAAGAAAAAGTATTAAACTATACGGCAGTTTTTCAGAAAGAACCTGAAGGTGGCTATACTGTTTTTATCCCCATTCTTCCCGGGTGTGTTTCTTATGGAAAAGACCTTGAAGAAGCAAAAAAAATGATCAGTGAAGCAATGAAGTTATATATAGAAAGCCTCAGCGACCATAAAGAAGAAATTCCAACGGAAGAAAATGTTTTTTATTCGCAAGTCAATATCAATCCTTCAATATTGAATATCTCTTATGCCTAAACTACCTGTATTGAAACCCAAACAGGTATTAAAAAGGTTTGAAAAATTGGGATTTGTTATTGATAGACAATCGGGAAGTCATTTGATTCTCTATCACCCTAAAACCAAAAAGCGCGCAGTCATCCCCCTTCACTTAACCGATTTGAAAAAAGGAACACTATCAGCGATTATACGGGAGAGTGGCGTAAACAAGGAAGATTTCTTATGATTACCTGTTTTTTTGAAAATAATGGGAAAGGGTTGCTACGGCATGTTACCGTCAATGCAATGATAATAAAAGATCATAAGATACTTCTTGGCAAAAGAGGAACAGTAAAAGGTAAGCCAATCACTGAGTCGGGTAAATGGGGTTTGTTAGGAGGCTTTTTCGGACGTGATGAAAATTTAATTCAGGCGTTGAAAAGGGAAGTGATGGAGGAGAGCGGATGGGAGATAACCAATCTAAAACTTTTCAGAATAAATGATAGCCCAAATCGTCCCAAAGAAGACCGGCAGAATGTGGATATGATTTTTACTGCTGAGGCTTTGCAACAGACCGGATCATCTGATGAAGAGGTAACGCATTTGGAGTGGTTTGACCTGGATAAGCTTCCCCCTCCAGAATTAATTGCATTTGATCATGGAGAAAATTTGGAATTGTATAAAAAATATCAGAAAGAAAACTTCCCGCTTCCGATGCTGGGGGTGATTTAACCTTTTTGTTTTTCTGCAACCCGATCGATTATTCTCACGGTCTCCTCCGTCATTCCCGCGAAGGCGGGAATCCAGTCTAAAACTACCTTATAAAATATCCTCATATAAATCTTTCCACTCAGGGTTTTTCTCGTTAATTAATCTAATTTTCCATAATCGTTTCCATTTTTTTATTTGTTTTTCTCTTGTGATGGCAGATTCAGGATTTTCATGTCTTTCGAAATAAACTAAATGATGAATGCAATATTTTTGCGTAAATCCTTTAACCATTTGATGTTTATGTTCATGTACCCTCCTTCTTAAATCGTTTGTTACTCCAACATATAATGTCCCATTCTTTGAAGAAGTGATGATATAAACCCAATAATATTTACTCATACAAAATGGTAATAATAGTTTGGATCCCTGCCTTCGCAGGGATGACAATTTCATCATAAACATTTTAAAGCCTTTTTGGTATACTATTTTCTATGAATACCTGTATTTTTTGCGCAATCGTGAAGGGGGAGGCTCCTTGTCATAAAATTTGGGAGGATGAAAAGCACCTCGCTTTTCTTTCTATATTTCCCAATACCGAAGGGTTTAGTGTGGTCATTATTAAAGAGCATTATCCCAGTTACGCATTCAATCTTCCAGACGACGTATTGAACGGGTTAGTGCTTGCGGCAAAAAAAGTGGGAAAGTTGATTGATTCTAAGTTTGCAGATGTGGGCCGGACGGGGATGATATTTGAGGGTTTTGGAGTCGACCACATGCACGCCAAACTTTTCCCCATGCATGGCACGAAATCAGAAAATTGGGAACTTCACGCATCAAACGTGGACAAATATTTTGAAAAATATGAGGGCTACATTTCTTCCCATAATGGAAAACGTGCGGATAATAACGTATTAGCCCTAATTGCAGAGAAGATACGGAAATAAATAACCAAAATGAATATCCACATCCTCGGCCATGTGTGTATAGACAGTAATATTTCAGAGCATACATCCTACACGGGGGCGGGGAGTCCGGCGATGTTTATGGCTCATATATATAAAAAATTTCCCGTCGTTTCTTTCCACATGATCGCCCCCTATGGATCAAACTTTTTACCTTACTGCCAAAAATTAAACATTTTTCCCCTACAACCAATAGGTGATACTACCTTACGCTATGAAAATATATCTCACGGCAATACGCGGACTCAAAAAGCCCACCACCGGGAGTCTGCAAAACCACTTCCTCTTGTTGATGAATTAAAAAATACTCTTTCGAAAGCTGATATCCTCTTTTTTGCTCCTTTGACACCTGATTATTCCGTCGCATACGTCAAAGATGTTATGCAGTCGCTCCGCAAAGACACCCTCAAGATATTCCTTCCCCAAGGATATTATCGATCGTTTGACGGAGAGGATTGTGTCATAGAGCGGGATTTTATCGAGGCAGAAGAGCTCATTCTTTTATTTGATTTTGTGATTGTGTCAGAATTAGATCATAAAAACATGCCAAATACTGCGAATAATTGGTCAAAAAATACTCAAGTGATCATGACTCAGGGGGATAAAGGAGCTCAGTACTTTTCTCAAAATACGTCGCTTATGGTCCCCGTTGACCCGGTAGATCCAAAAGACATAGTCGATTCAGTCGGTTCGGGGGATATCTTCAGCGCATCATTTGGCTATAAATATTACTTGACAAAAGATGTGAAAAAATCCCTCGAATTTGCGAATAACATCGCCCGCCAGTGTCTCTTTTCCAAAGCTGATAATTTGCAGTTTATGTTACCGGAGTGATACTTGTGAGAAAATAATCATATGCAATCAAAAAATCAATGGGACTCGGCCGCAGACTGGTATGACCAAAATATGGGGGAGGAAGGAGATAAATTAAATCATGATATTATTCGACCTCTTGTTTTGCAGATGATTGGCCCCCTTGCAGGAAAAAATATTCTTGATTCAGGCTGTGGGAGTGGATATTTTTCAGCGGAGTTGGCAAAGAGTGCCTCAAAAGTAGTGGGTACTGATTTTTCTTCAAATTTTATTGATCATTGTAAAAATAAATACAATAATATTTCAAATCTTTCATTTTCTCAATATGATGTGAGTAAAGTTGTGCCTTTCCAAAATTATGAATTTGACATTGTATTATCAAAGATGGTCCTCCAATATGTTAAAGACATTCACCTATTTACAAAGGAATCTTTTCGGGTACTAAAAAAGAGCGGACATTTAATTATAGTAGTCGACCACCCTTTCAAATACCCAAGTAAGAAATATCCTCATTTAAAAGATTATTTCAACAAAGAAGAACAGACGAAACTATCCTTATGGGGGAAGGTTGAGTTAACCTGGTATCCCAAGACGGTGAGTGATTATATGCTTCCGTTTATGAAATCAGGCTTTTTCTTATCTGACATCCAAGAACTTCCTGAGGAAAAAGAAGATGCAATAATTCCGAGAATTCTTGCATTGAAGTTCAGAAAATGAATATACATCGGAAGCATACCTGGCTTATGTAGTGGAGCCATTCATGACCCCGTAATATAAATCACTCACACTTGCTTCGGTTTAATATTAAATTGAAACAAATATTTCTGAGGGCTTCTTGCTTCGATTAAACGTTTAATCGAAGCAGACGGCAAATACGGTTCTAAGGTTACCACGCTTCATTAAAAGTATTACGAGCCGGCCCTCTATGACATACGTATAAAAATGCTATTGTGTAACAATACAGTGTAGCAAGAAAATTAAAGATACACCAAATACAACCCCATCAGAATAATGGCTATTGAAATAATTTTTTGAACAAGCACGTGCTTTTGTATATTTTCTTTTATCACGTGGGGGAAAAAGCGAGTAAAAAATAATCCCATAAGCAAAATGATTGCGGGCTGGATGCCAGCTACAATATTTACCAAAGGTACGGCCACTAAGGTCACCGCGTAATTTTCCGCCATCTGTGCGATCCATCCGGATCCTTTATCTGCAAGCAATAATCCGGTCGCTGAGCGAAATTTTTTTATATCTTTCATAAAATCCGTCCTCACATTGGGAAGAGCAAATAAAATAAGTCCTCCCAATCCTGCGCCTATGTATTCATAAGAAAACATGGACCAATAAGAAGCGCTTATTGAAACAAATCGGAAAAGAAGACCCACCGATCCGTACATGAGGCAGGAGGCGATCATGAGCCAAAGTGATTTTCGAGGCTTTAAAAAGCGCCAGTCAAGTTTTTCAACTGACAGTAATATTCCTGCAAAAATGACAAGTCCCATTCCTATAATTTGCTTGAACGCAAGCGTTTCTTTAAAAAAAATGGTTGAAATGATGAGTGTGAATACAGGCAAGAATTGATAGAGGGGGACTACGCGGGACACATCGTCTACTTTTATCGCAGCAAAATAGGGGATGAGATACCAATTGTAAAGGATACCACCCAACAAAATGAGGAGAGTTTGAGTTAATCCAATAAATTTAAACCCAGTGAGCAGTCCAATTATTACTCCGATAATTCCTGACATCATGCCGAGTAAGGCGATGATGCTGAGAGGGTTTCTAATTTTCTTATCGACGATGAATTTATCGAGGAAAATCGCAAAGCTATAAAAAACGGGAGTTATGGCCGCAAATACATACCAGGGCATAATGGTTTATTGTACGCCCATTTTACTCCAGTTTGAAGCCCGGTAGGGCGAGAAAGTGGATTAGATGGGTGGATACTGAAAAAACAAATATTTAACTTGTGTTTTTTTAGTATATCATAGAGGTATGGCTACTCAATCTCTGGTAAAATACGCCTGGCTTTCGATCGCGGCGGCTTTAGTCACCATCGCCCTCAAATTATCCGCCTATTTTGTAACCGGATCGGTGGGGCTTTTGTCTGATGCGGTTGAATCTTTTGTGAACTTAGCGGCGGCGGGATTTGCCCTTTTTGCGATCAAACTAGCGGAAAAGCCACCGGATGAGGAGCATATGTACGGTCACAGTAAAATCGAATATTTTTCAAGCATTTTTGAAGGGATCCTCATCCTCATTGCCGCACTCGCAATCGGATGGACAGCTATAAACCGCATCATACATCCACGCGCTATTGAACAGGCGATGCTCGGGCTTATCATATCTGCAGGCGCATCTCTCGTGAATTTGTTTGTTGCTTTAAAACTCCTCGGGATTGGAAAAAAACACAATTCCATCATATTTGAAGCCGATGCACATCACTTATTG
>CAYINK010000042.1:0-7623 GCA_964364765.1 uncultured Gammaproteobacteria bacterium | reverse complement strand
TATTTTTATTTTTCATAATTACTTACTGCAGATAGCTGGTAATATCTCTTTGTGCTTCAAACGCTTCCTTGAATACTTGGGCTTGATGGACAAAATAAGTCCGCAACTCATAAAATGACGAAGCACCGACTATAATGACGGCAACTAATAAGAAAACTTTTTTAAGAACCGGTTTTTGTAGAAAAGAAAGGTTGCTTAGCTGTTTAATCGTAAGACCTACAAAATAGACAACTGATGGAATAACAGTAAAAGTTCTCAACATGTTTGGATTCTCCCAAGGGTATGTCACCAATGTTGGAGCAAGTGAAAGAAAAAACCAGAGGAGAAACAGTTGATTCTTTCGTTCTTTAATTTTTTTAATTGCTATAACCAACCCTGAGAGAAACAAAACGCCGAGTATTGGGTTGAGCGCCGCTTTATTGGGATAATTGTGCCGGCCGTTTACATCTCCGTTTATGTGGAAAATGCCCAAAGTTGAAGAGAGATTTCGCATAAAGAATTGCCCCTTCTCCTGCAAGTTCATCTCATGGTTATCTGGGTAAAATTGCTGATAAAAACGGGTGTCTTTGTGTATGTTGAGATAGACGATGAGGGGAAGGATGAGAAGGAAAAAAGGAATTAAGAAGTAAACGGCACTTTTCCAGAGAATAGCACGGTTTTTTATAATTGATGCAAATAATAAAAGTAAGGGAATGAGTACAAATATTCTTCCCGGTTGATAAGAATTATATGCAAGACCGGCGAATATTCCGGAAATAACAAGATTTGACATTTTTTTCTTTTCAAGATATAAAAACATAAAATAAAGAGAAGTAAATTCGAGGAAGAGCAAAAAAGTAACTTCAAATCCAAACCGGGCAAAATTAAAGTACCAACGCATAGTAATAAAAATGATAGAAAGAATGAAGGAAAGTGGGTTTTTGAATATTTTTTTGAGAATCAGATAAAAAACAAGTGGGTTCAGTACTCCAAATATTGCCGCAGGGAGACGAAGAGCGAATAAACCCACACCAAACAATTTAAAAGACAAAAGGATGATATAAAAATAGAGCGTTGCATGGCCCGTCGCGAGTTGACTATAAGGAGCATAAGGTTGCCTACTTAATTGGATGGCAAGCTTCGCAAACTCAATCTCATCAAACGTGGTATTTTTTGGAATCGATAGGAATTGGTAAAAAATGACGAAACAACCGGCAAAAAGAAGCAGTAAGTAAGGAGAAATTTTTTTAATTGTACTTTTTGGTAAGGTCATAGTACTTGATGGCAAGAATATCTTTCATCGTGTCAATAAAATCACGGAGAAAATTCACATTTTTTGTTTCCACATGTTTCCAGGTGACGGGAATTTCTTTTATTTCATAACCCAATTTAATTGCCACAAATAAAAATTCCAGATCAAATCCTGCCTTGACGGAGGAGCCGGTTATAGAGGCTTGTGTTTTAAAAACCTGAAGTTTATCAATGATTTTTAAGGCGATTTTTCTGTCAAAAACCTTAAAACCACACTGGGTATCTTTGATATTATTCAAGCCAATGAGGGAGTTGCGGATAAAAATAAAACCTACCGCCATAATTTTACGAAGTAATGGCGCCCCTTCGCGGTGGGTATTGCGGGAACCAATTGCGATGTGACAGGTGTCCTTCAGAGCGTCCAGCAGTTTTTCCCCTTCCTCAATCGGGGTTGCCAAATCAATATCGGTAAACATCACCGCATCTGACCTTGCCTCTTTTATACCGGTTATGATGGCTTGTGCCTTCCCCGCGTGATTATTTTCAATGAGGCGAAAATGGGTAAATCTCTGCATATATTCCCGTTTAATCAAATCTTTAGTGCTGTCGGTTGATCCGTCATCCACGATGATGACCTCAGAAAATTCAGGATGCTCTTTAATAAAGTTACTGATTTTATCAAGAACCCCTTTTTGTATATTTACCTCTTCGTTGTACGCGGGAATGATGAGTGAAACGGTCATATTATTTTCCATGTATTAACCGGTAAATTTTGACCCCTGAGACCTCCCACATTGTATCAATTTTCGCTTTTCCAAATATTTCGATGTTCCATGAGTGTGAATCAAGTATCCGGCAGGGTTCACGGTCGCAAAGGACATACATCTGATCGGTCACCTCTTTTGCTTCCCGATTGGCCACCTTCAACCCTTGCTTTTCCAGAAAATAGAGAAACGTATCTTCACTGGTGAACTCAATCGGATAGGTAGCAAAGTTAAAAGGTTTCTTATCTATGTGAGGAGTAATGGAATCGGCAATTTGTTCAGCATACGCTATCTGGTTGTTTGGTTGACTGGTAAGAAACGCGTATTGTTTCGCATTGAGGGCAATATACACACTTATTACAAATCCTAATAATGCCGCAGTATATGCTTTTTTAGGGATAGAGCCAAGCAGGTACGCGCACAAAACAAAAAAACTTAAATAAACTGAACCGTAATAATGAGGGTACCTTGCACTACTCAAAATACTGAAAAGATAGATAAAAGAAAAAAAATTAACCGTATGAATTAATACAAATAAGTCTTTCTTCCTCATCCACAGAAAAATTATTACCCCGAGAAATAAGATACCGAATGAAGTTGAAAATATTTGAGCATACGATCGTTGAAGTATAGTTGTCCAAAATGCGTGATTCGTCTCAAGCAATCTCACAAGAGGAGATCCTCCGGCCACCACATTCTGTTGGGTAAAAAGAGATATGAGATTTTTTGTGTTTAAAAAATCGTGTTTGAAATCAAAAAGAATGAGGGGAGAGGAAATGAGGAGAAAAGATGCGAATGCAACAAAAGGAGACAACAATAACGGGATTTTTTTCTTTTCAGTAATGAATTTATATATAAATACTATGGTAATAGGCGCTCCGAGAAATGCGGCAAGGTGGTGGAGTTGGAAGGAAAGGGCAAAAAATGCACCGTAGAGAATGGAATACACGATCTTTTTTGTTTCCAGGGCTTTATACAGAAAATAAAGAGTGAAGAATGCAAAGACGGGAAGGAGGTTGGGATTCCATGAAAAACGAGTCGCCCAGATAAGCTGATAAGAAAAGGTGCAAAGAACCAAAAAGATCAAGGCAACCCTCTCTTTTAATAATTTTTCAATGACGAAATATCCAAACACTATCCCAACGAGGGAAAGAAAAGATACACCGAAAGCTAAGCCCACCGGATTTAAAGCGAACAAGAAAAGAAAAGGTGCAACCAGGTAATAGAAGAAGGGTCCTAAATAAACTTGTCCGATGGAGCTGGGAGGTCCGATGAGGGGAAAGTGTTCAAGCATGACAATGCGTTTGATGATGATGGCGTCCCGCCCCTGGTCAGCCAAGAACATGGCAAAATCGCTCAAGCGCCATATGCGTAAGAAGGCCGCACATAGTATAATAAGGGTGATAACTTTATGTTTTTTGATCCACGCGCCTATGGATTTTAAGCGTTTCATACCTTATTTTACCCTACTTTTCGTTGTTTTAACAAGCACGTTGTTGGTATGGATGCCGTTTATTTTGAAAACGTCAAATTTCCTCACCGTTTACAAGAATTTCGATGGTCCAAACTACATCATCGCGGCTAAGTCAATGTATGTTCCGAAAGAAATTGAATCTATAAATCGAGACAGCAGTCTTTCTCAAAATCCGCTCTATTTTACGGCCCATCTCCCTCTTTACCCGGTACTTATTCGGCTCATATCCCCCCTGTTTGGGTATTTGAAATCGATGCTGGTGATAAACATTTTTTTTACCGGTTTGCTTGCAACGTTTTTTTACTATTTTCTTAAAAAGTTTAATCTCACAAAGCACCCTCTTCTCATCGCGTCAATTTTTCTATTTCTTCCGCGGTTTTTGGTAGTCCGATCAGTCGGTGCTCCGGAGTCATTGTTCCTGTTTCTCGTCCTCACCTCATTATTT
The DNA here is from genome assembly GCA_964364765.1 of uncultured Gammaproteobacteria bacterium. Taxonomy (GTDB): domain Bacteria; phylum Patescibacteriota; class Microgenomatia; order UBA1406; family GWC2-37-13; genus YC2-FULL-38-9. The sequence goes on along the minus strand of CAYINK010000042.1, from coordinate 3,710 downwards.
TTCTTTGAAAAGGAGAAATACTTACTTGCGGGACTACTGGGAGGATTATCGGTTATTACCAAAACTCCGGGACTTATTCTTTTTGCGGCGTATGGATTTGTATTTCTCGAACGGTTTATAAAAACAAAAAAAATAAAGCTATCGTGGGCATGGATACTTCTTATTCCCGCGGGATTTTTCCTGGTCAGTTTATTTTATGCAAACCAAACGGGAGATTTTCTCGCGTATTTTCACTCAGGAGACAATATCCATCTCGTTGGTCCTTTTTCCGTGTTTAGCTTTGGAAAACCATGGATTGGAACCGCGTGGCTTGAGGATGTATTATTTTATTTCTTCCTGTATGGATTGGCTGTATACCAACTCAAAGACAGCAAACACCGAAGCTTTTTTTATTTCAGCCTTCTTTTTTTGACGGCAACACTTTTTGTTCAACACCGTGATATCAGTCGGTATAGCCTTCCTCTTTGGCCCCTCGCATGCATTGCCTTTGAAAGTTTTTTCTCTTCAAAAAAGTTTAGCATTATTTTTCTTGTCATGATTTTTGGAATCTATATGTACACGTGGAACTTTCTCGCGTATAACGTAATGCCTATCAATGAGTGGCTCCCGTTTCTTTAATATGAAAAAAATACTGAGAGTTTTTAAAAAAAGATGGTACATAATTGCGATCATTGCCATTGGGGTAGGTATATTTTTGTATCAGCAGAAGACTTCAAAAGCACAGATTGCCAAACTGGCAACATACACCGTGAGACGCCAGGACATACAGAATATCTTAACCCTATCAGGTCAAATTGCGGCAGATGAGCGCGCTGTTTTACGTTTTCCTATTTCTGGCAAACTTGTTTGGTTGGGAGCTAAAGAAGGGGATATGGTGAAAAAATACCAGGGATTAGCCTCACTTGACCAAAGGGAAGTTGAAAAAAAATTAAAAAAGACACTCAATGATTTTGCAAAAGAACGGGGTGACTTTGATCAATCAAAAGACGATAATAGGCGGATAGGCGATCAGCCTACTCGAGAGGCTGGAGATACGATGAAGAGACTGTTGGAAAAGGCGCAATATGACCTCACCAATACTATCATAGATGTTGAATTGGGACAATTAACAAAGGAATATTCATATTTAACCTCACCCATTGATGGCATATTGGTTCGAGTTGATGTGAAAAACACCAATGTCAATATAACCCCCTCAGGAGCGGAATTTGAAGTGATTAATCCTAATACTCTTTATTTTTCCTTTATCGCGGACCAAACCGAGGTCATCAAACTCAAAGAAGGCATGAAAGCAAAGGTCACGCTTGACTCATATCCTGATGAAAGTAGCTCGGGCGAACTGTATTTTGTCTCCTTCATCCCAAAAACGGGGGAGACAGGGACAGTGTATGAGGGCCGGATTAAAATGCCGGAAGGAAAAGGATTGAAGTATCGATTTGGCATGACAGGTGATGTTGAATTTGTGATGGGTGAGAAAAGCAACGTGGTAGTGGTGTTGGATAAATTTATCAAATCCGAAGGGGACAAAAAATATATCTGGAGGAAGAAAAACGGGAAGGAAGAAAAAGTTTATATCAAAACCGGACTTGAGGTGGACGGCGTAATTGAGGCGCTCTCGGGTGTAAAAGAAGGAGACATTATATTGAACGTGCAGAAGTAATCAACCCCCTATTCTATGATCAAACTTCAAAATGTACAAAAGTCCTATAAACTGGATGAAGATATCGTTTTCACCGCCCTCAAAGACATCAGTCTTCAGATAAAGAAGGGTGAGTTTACTTCAATAGTAGGTCCGTCCGGCTCAGGTAAATCAACCCTCATGCATATCATAGGGCTTCTCGACCAACCCACCAGTGGAGCAGTTTTTATCAATGGCAAAGAGGTATCTAAACTAAATGATGATGAATTATCGTCACTCCGCAATACTTTTGTGGGGTTTGTTTTTCAGCAGTTTAATTTAATCAATAAACTTACGGTACTTGAAAATATACTTATCCCCACAATTTATACCCGCTCAAAACTTTCCTATGATCCGGTTGAAAAAGCACGGTATCTCCTGCAACGGTTCGGATTGGAGACGAAAGAGAATTCTTTTCCCAATAAAATATCAGGAGGTCAACAACAGAGAGTTGCCATAGCACGGGCACTCATCATGAATCCAAATCTCATATTAGCCGATGAGCCGACGGGAAATTTGGACACCAAATCGGGCGCAGAAATACTGAAAGTTCTCCACGAACTACATGACAAAGAAAATATGACCGTCGTGATCGTAACTCACGACCTAAATATTGCCGCAACAACCAACCGAAAGATAGAAATTAAAGACGGGGAAATACAATGAGCCATTATATTTTCATACTAAAATCAGCGTTTGAAGATTTCTCGCGGAATAAGGGTAGGACTTTTCTTACCTCTTTAGGAATTGTCATCGGCGTATTGTCCGTTGTGATTCTCATAGCATTCGGTCTTGGTTTAAGAAAATACATTAATGATCAATTTCAAAGCTTAGGATCTAACCTCATCCGTGTTGTTCCCGGACAAATTCTGCGAAGTGGAGGATTTAGCTCTACCGGTTCAATGACCACAATCCGTTTTGACTTCAGGGACATATTAAAACTTGAACGTGTGAAAAGCGCGGAGTTTGTTATCCCCATCGTGACACGCTCAATTACGGTTTCAATGGGAAAAGGTACCGAACCGGCAACCCTTTATGCGAGCACTGCGGATATATTTCTTGCCTTAAACCTTAAAGCGCAGTACGGTGACATATTTACAAAAAATGATGTAGATAAAAGAAGCAAAATTGCTGTTATCGGTCCGAAGATTGCAGCGAAATTATTTGGGAATGAAGATGCGGCCTTAGGGAAGAATATCAAAATCGATAGTCAAACTTTTAAAATTGAAGGTGTGCTTGAGGCAAAAGGAGGAGGAGGATTTGGCGGACCAGATCTTGACTCTTTTATCTATATGCCGCATACCACGGCCCAAGTATTCAACCCAGATAAAAAATTTTATGCAATTATAGTCAAGTCGAAAAGTGATGTCAACATTGAAACAGCAAAGCAAGAAGTTAAAACAGCCATGTTAAAACGATATAAGGAAGACGACTTTTCAGTCATCGATCAAGCAGAACTACTAGGGGCAATAGAGTCGATTTTCGGGGTTATGAACACGGTGCTTGTTGCGATTGCTGCGGTATCACTGATCGTCGGAGGAATCGGAATCATGAATATCATGTATGTGACCGTTACAGAGCGCATAAAAGAAATTGGGATACGCCGTGCCTTGGGAGCTCGCACGTCAGACATTTTATTACAATTTCTCGTGGAATCAGTTGCATTATCAATATTGGGAGGACTTATGGGTCTGGGACTGGCATATGGCATAGTACTTCTTATTCAAAATATTTTTCCGGCATATATTGATCTGAATTCGGTTATCCTAGCCCTCGGGGTTTCCTCAATCATTGGAGTTGTCTTTGGTGTTTTTCCGGCAAAAAAAGCGGCGGATCTTTCACCTATTGACGCGATTAGGAATGAGTAATCGAATTAACGAATTCTGCAATTTTTTCTTTGAAGATTTTTTCGGAGTATTTTTCAGATTCTTTACGAGCGTTTTTTCTCATCTCTATATATTTTTCAGACGATAATGATTGTAATTTCTTAATGGCATCCCCGACTGATTTTTCAGTTTGTTTAGGGAAAAGA
>CAYINK010000041.1:0-7660 GCA_964364765.1 uncultured Gammaproteobacteria bacterium | reverse complement strand
TTTGACGGGTAGTGCGTTGCCCCGTTTGATATCTACGTTCTCCCCCGATACCACTTCGTCCCCTATTTTCATATCATGGGGTTGAAGGATGTATCTTTTTTCTCCGTCAGTGTATCCGATGAGCGCGATGAATACGTTGCGGTTTGGATCATACTCGATAGTCTCAACTTTACCGACTACATTAAATTTATCTCTTTTGAAATCAATCTCACGATAATACCTCTTTTGTCGTCCTCCTTGGTGTCTGACCGAGACATGACCAGATGAGTCGCGCCCCGAATGTTTTTTCAGGATAGATATTAAACTTTTTTCCGGATTGTGTGTTTTGGGTATGTTATATGCTTTCATGTTTATTTGGTCCTCAATTATACCTGCGGAAAGAGAGATATGATTCCCTCTTTAACTGTTACCATGGCGAGTTTATTGTCTGTTGTTTTTTTTGCCGTCATTTTTTTGCCAACCCTCTTTACTTTGCCTTTTCTTATTACTATCCGAATTCCGGAAACTTTTACTCCGTAAATTGTCTCGACTGCGTGCTTAACTTGATTTTTATTGCTTTGCTTATCCACTTCAAATGTGTACACTTTTTTCTGCGCCGCCGTAGTGGCCTTTTCCGTCAAAACAGGGGCAATTAAAATGGTATTAATTTTCATGTTTTTTTACAAAATGGTTTTCTAATTCCTTGATTGCGTCTCCTAAGAATATAATTCTTGCTGTCTTTAAAACAGTGTATGCGTTCAATGAATGGACTGAAACTGACAAAGAATTTTTTAAATTTCGTGCGGCGAGTGCAAAATTATCTGTATCGGCTTTGGGAAGTACAAACAAAACCTTTATCTTTTCGTACTTCATGATGTTCAAAAAATTTGAAATTACTTTTGTTTTTGAAGTTATTTTTTTCATGTCTGTAGTTAGACAATTGATTGCATCATCTTTTAGTTTGAGAGTTAATGATCCAAAAAGTGCAAGTTTTTTTTGTTTTTTATTCATGAGAAGCTTATATTCCTTAGGTTGAGGTCCTCCCACCACTCCTCCCCCTTTAAAAAGAGGGGCGCGCTGTGAACCATGGCGCGCTTTACCTGTGCCTTTTTGTTTGTATATTTTTTTGGTAGTTCCGGCAACCTCGGCACGGGTTTTGGTTGCGGCATTTCCTTGCCTTTGATTGGTCTGATGTACCCGCACATATTGGGTGAGTAAAACGGGAGAAGTCTCCACATCAAAAATTCCTTTAGGAGGAGTTATATCTTCGAGGCGCACCCCATTCAAATCATATTGAGCTATGACGCCTGATGATTTTTTTGCTAGTTTTGTTGTGTCTTTTTTTTGAGTTGCCATATCTTTTGGTTAAATTCAAGCCTTTTTTCTCACTTCAAGGAGTGCTCCGGTTGCTCCCGGTACAAGTCCTTTTACTCTGACTCCTAATTCGGTCACTTCCATAACCTGTAGTCCCTGAAGGGTAACTCTCTCATTACCCATACGTCCTGCCATTCTTTTTCCTTTAAATACACGTCCCGGGGTGGTGGTCATACCGATTGCGCCGGGCGCTCTTAACCGGTCTGACTGTCCGTGCGTCTTGGGTCCCCCTTTAAATCCATGTCTTTTTACTACTCCTTGAAATCCTTTTCCTTTTGATATACCGGAGACGGAGACCAACTCACCGGGCGCAAACATGTCTGGAGGTTTTATTTCTTGTCCGATTGCGAATTTCTTTTCGCCTATTACGATTGACTGTTTTCCCGCCTCATTTAAATACTGAATTTTGCTTTGTCCTTTGTCCAGTCGAAACTCACGTAAAAAACGAAGCGGGTCTTTTACACCCGCTTTTGTGATTAACCCCTTCACTGATTGTTTGATTTGTCGTACCTTCTTAAATCCAAGCTGTACGCTCCCATATCCATGAGTATCGGGTGATTTGATGGAGATAATAAAACAGGGAGAAGTTTTGATGAAAGTTGTTGGAATACGCTCACCTTTTTGATCAAATAGTTGAGACTGTGTTGATTTTTCTCCGAGAATAAACCCATTCATAGCTTTTATGTAACCTATAATTACCAAAAAAATAAGCCCCAGATTGGGGCTTTATTCCAATCGTAGGAAAAACATGCGAATCACATTATATAACACATATATCAATTGTTCAAGAAGAAAACTACATTTTTACTTCTATCTCAACCCCAGCAGGTAATTCCAAATGCATAAAAGAATCTATGGTCTGATTAGTTGGATTGATTATGTCAATCAGTCTCTTATGAGTTTTCAACCCAAAATGCTCACGCGCATCTTTGTCGATAAAGGGAGATTTGTTGACTACAAACACTTCGGTCCGCGTCGGCAGTGGAATCGGACCGATGATTGAGGCGCCTGTTCGTATCGCAGTGTCAACCAGCTTTTGACAGGTGTCGTCAATTAAACGATAGTCATACGCTTTTAATTTTATTCGAATCCTCCCTTTTGACATACCTGTAAAAGTGCAAAATAAATTAAATTCTTATATTACTTGGTTATCTTGGTCATTACACCTGCTCCCACTGTGTGACCGCCTTCGCGGATGGCAAATTTTATACCTTCCTCAAGTGCGACCGGGTAGATAAGTTTTCCGGTGATTTTCACGTTGTCACCCGGCATAACCATCTCGACTCCGGCAGGAAGATTCAATTCTCCCGTAACATCGGTTGTTCTGATATAAAACTGCGGCCTGTATCCTTTAAAGAAAGGAGTGTGTCGTCCTCCCTCTTCTTTTTTAAGGACGTAAATCTCTGCCTCAAACTCGGTGTGAGGAGTGATTGATCCTGGTTTTGCGATGACCTGACCTCTTTGCACATCTTCTTTCTCAACTCCCCGAAGTAAAAGCCCCACATTGTCACCTGCTCGAGCTTCGTCCAGCGTCTTTCTAAACATCTCAACTCCAGTGACCACCGTCTTTTTAGTCTCGGTAAGACCGACTAACTCAACCTCTTCGTTGACTTTAAGAACTCCCCGTTCTACGCGTCCCGTTACAACCGTTCCTCTTCCTTGGATAGTAAATACGTCCTCAACCGGCATAAGGAATGGTTTGTCAAGAGGCCGAACCGGCTCAGGAATATACTCATCAACCGCCTTCATAAGGTCTTCAATCGCTTTAATTGATGCAGGGTCGTCTTGAAGTGCTTTCATGGAGGAACCTTTGATGACCGGAACTTTATCTCCGGGGAAACCATATTTGGTAAGAAGGTCACGTACCTCCATCTCAACAAGATCAAGTATCTCCTTGTCAGCAACCATATCGACTTTGTTCAAATAGACGATGATCGCCGGAACATTGACTTGTTTTGCAAGAAGGATATGTTCTCGAGTCTGAGGCATGGGACCATCCGGAGCTGAGACCACAAGAATTGCTCCGTCCATCTGAGCGGCACCGGTGATCATGTTCTTAATATAATCTGCATGTCCGGGAGCATCAATGTGTGCATAGTGTCTTTTTTCTGTTTCATATTCTGAGTGATGAAGATTGATAGTGACGCCACGTGCTCTTTCCTCAGGAGCTTTATCAATATCTTCATATTTCAAAAATTTGGCAAGACCTTTTTTAGAAAGTACGTAGTGGATTGCCGAAGTGGTTGTAGTTTTTCCATGATCTACATGACCAATAGTTCCAATATTCAAATGTGGTTTATTCCTCTTAAAAATACCGTCTGCCATATAAAAAAAATAAAATTATAATTACTTGACTATTTTTCCTGACTTCTCTATGATAATTGGTATGAGGAGAAAAGTCAAGACCTTTTTGCACGTTTTTGTCAGCAGTGTTGTTCCCCAAACATCCTACTACGCAAAAATCCTCAAAAGCAAATTCGCATTCTCTCTCTTGTATTCATTTATTCTCCTGTCACTAGTCACCGGTATCGTGTTTGCCCTCGTATTCTATCAAGTGAGTCGAAACAATATAGGAAATATAAAGCAGTGTCTCAATAGCTCCATGAACGAAGTCCCTTCAAATTTTGTTTTGAATGTCCGCGACGGGTTCCTGTCAACTAATCACGAATTACCTCTTTTTGTGTGGTTCAACTGCGACGAACGTGTCCAGCTCTTAGCTGTCGTAGATGAGCGCGGGGTGAGTAAAAATATTAATTCATTCGGGGCCCAGCTTTTGGTAACCGGGTCAGAAATAGTCTTGAAGTATAAGACAAATACCTATACAGTCCCCATCAATAAATATATTTCCAATCTCCATCTGGATAAACAAAGCATCATAACATACGTAAACCAAGGTTTTGAAATACTTGCATTTTATATTCCTTTTTTTACCCTTGCATTGATTCTGTCAACCCCCTTTTTGGTGTATGTGGCAACCATCGTAACTATTTTGCTTTCCAGTATCTGTGTCCGTCTTTTCTATCACCTGTTTAGAAAACACTACTCGTTCAAAAAAACTATTCAGATCGGTCTTCATTCATGTACCCTTCCCCTCCTCACTCTTATTCTTTTTGTATTGTTTCCCATACACATTCTCAACACCTATATCTTATTCTTTGCGCTTGTGTTTATATTTCAACTTGTTGCGGTATATGAAGGGCATTACATAAAAGAACGTAGTCGGCAGTAGTTACATGCCGTATCTTCACACGTTTTATCAATGAATGAAAGATTTTTGATTTCACCGGCCACATTTTGTATGAGTTTTTCCAATTCCTTTTCTTCCAGTTTAGAAATAGTAAACCGCTCACTCTGATACTCTCCCTTCTCATCTTTCTCTACAAACTCAATAATTCCTTCACACACGTTCATTCTAAGTTTCCCTTCTTTGTACCTGTCGATAAGTATTTTGTAAAAGACAAGCTGGCGTTTATAGTCGCCCTTACTTGATTTAATTGTTCCTTCAATAAAGGATCTTGATTTTGGCTTTCCCGTTTTAAAATCGTATACCACCACGTCCCCCTTATTATTCAACCGTTCAATCATGTCGATCTTCCCGTTTAGAAAGACCCCTTCAGCAAACCGTATCCCTTTTATGTTCAATTCGCTTTCTAAGCCATGTGGCCAACGAGATGCTTTTATCTTTACGTACTCTTTTAATACGCTTTCTCCTTTTTCATTCAACTCGATAAGCTCTTGTTGATTGAGGGGTTGTTTATTTAAGGCTTCCTTATATTTTTGAATTACATAAGATTCATCAACCTGTTTTATTTCTCGCTCAAGAAGATAGGCATTCAATGCCGCGTGTATAGCTGACCCGAATATCATGCTTTTATTTTTCACATCGGGAAGAAGGAGCAGGTTTCGGAAAAAATATTTCCAGGGACACTCCAGATAATTATTCAGACCGCTTACCGAAAGCCCCCGTCGAATAAAAAGATCATTGAAGAACTGTTTGTTTTGCAGTAGCTCTTTTTCAATCTTATCTCCGCCCTCATGTTTTTTCTGTAATATCATCTCCGGATGCGCGGCAAAACATGTTTTGAATATATTGGTATTAATTTCCTTTTTAAATAATGGATCGATTTCCTCGGCAAATTGAGAAATAACCTGTTCCCGATCATCCACTCCTTGAGCGGAATAGGAAAGAGTTATCTGCTTGCGGCCACGGGTGAGGGCAACATAGAAAAGCCGGCGGTCATCCTCATCCCCGGTGCTTGAAGAAACAGTATCGAATGTTACGGACAAATGCATCCAGGGAATCTCAAACAGATGGCTTTCGTGCCGTTTATTTCCCCAGTGACCATCGTAGACGTTAATGATATAGACATAATCAAACTCCTGCCCTTTTGCCTTATGTGCTGTCATGAGACGGACGCCGGATTTATGTATCAGTTTGTATGCTGTTGATGGGGAAATGTTATGTGCTTTCAGAAGTTCGATGTAGACGATAAAATCATGAAGGTTAAAGAGATGATTCCGTGAAATCAGTTTTTTTATTTCAGTATAAAGGAGGGAAACTTTTTCAATGATATCAACCCGATGCCGGTAACTTAAAATCCTTTTCAGAAACCCTGACTCGTTTAAGACCCCTATAAAAACATTGTCGAACGTGTCATTCATACTCTTCGTCTTCCACTCCGTCATTTTTTTTACAAAGTCCTCAATCTGTTTCTGCTTTTTTAAGAAAACGCTTCCATTATATGATTCAAGAGAAAGAACATCCCAAAGAAAGGTGTGTTTTTCACGGGCAAAAATCATGAGTTTGTAGATATCAATCGGATCTATTTCGAATATATCAATATGCATGACGTCAACCAGTTCTATATCAGATCCCAGTCGGTCAATGGCATAAAATAAACTGAGGAGTTTTTGTACGGTCAAGTCCTTAAATATATTTTGATCCGATTCAATGATATAGGGAATAGACAGGCTTTCAAATACTTCGGCAAACGGATCGATATCCCGATTGTTTCGAGCAAGGATGGCAATCTCACGAGGATTTACTCCCGCCTTTATTTTTTTCTTAATTTCCTGTGCCACATAATAATATTCCTCATAAAACGATGACAATTCCGCAATTTCTATATGACGCTTTTTTTCAATACTTGCTGAAGAAAGTATGCTTTCGGGTAAAAGTATTTGCGAAGCGGAGTTGTGTTTGATTAAGCTATGAGCCGCATCCAGTATGATTTGGGTTGACCGGTAATTTTTTGTCAGATTGATGAGGGTTGCCTCTTTGTACAGATGTTTAAAATAAAGAAAGTTTTCTAAGGTCGCCCCCTGAAAGCGGAAGATTGCCTGCTTTTCGTCCCCCACTACAAACAGGTTCGGGTTCGGATAATAATTACAAAGATATTCAATGATTTTATTTTGCGCTTTGTTGGTATCCTGGTGTTCATCGACCAAAAAATACTGGAATAGCTCCTGCATTTGTAAAAGGAGATTTTTGTTTTTTTCAAATGAAGAGAGCACCTTCAAAAGCATGTCGTTGTAGTCATATTTTTTTTGACTGATGAGCGCCTCTTCATATTTTTTATACACTACTATCAGCTCTTTATTTTTTTGGATTTTTTTCTGAAGAGTCATATATTTCCCCTTCATTTTCCCCGTATAGGGACCCTTCGTGTTGTACAGATCTTCAATTTTTTCAAATTCTTTTTCCTGTTCTTTAACCCCTTGCACAAACGCCTTAACGCTTACTCCTTCTTTTTTCAAATCTCCGATGACGTGAAGGATTGATTTGGCATAATGGAGGGGCGCGCCGAATGGTTTGATATAAGTAAATGAATCTTTTTCCAAAATTGATTCAATTATCTGTAACTGCCCGAGCTCTTCAATGCTTTCGCTTTCGACTAACTCCTCAAATTCTGATGGATTGTGCTGAATAAGTTTATTGCAAAAACCATGAAACGTATTTATTTCCACCCGGTAGCCGGGAGTACCTATCAGATCGACGAGTCTTTTCCTCATCTCATATACCGCTGATTCCGTGAAAGTTAGCGCAAGAATATTTTCCGGTTCAATCTGAGTCTCAAGAAGTATCTTTGCAATGCGGAGGATGAGTACTTGAGTCTTACCCGTGCCGGGACCTGCAATCACCATAACGGGACCCTCAATAGTATCAACCGCCTTTTTTTGCTCGGTGTTTAGCTTCCGGTAAAACGCCTCAAATTGCTTGGATATCATAGGGACAGAATAGTTTTATATATTTTCTTATAATTCTGGAATTAATTTCTTTAAATCATCGTATGTATACTTCTCTATA
>CAYINK010000040.1:0-7828 GCA_964364765.1 uncultured Gammaproteobacteria bacterium | reverse complement strand
ACTTTCAGAATATCATATCCTAGAGTAATGGAAGTTTCGTTTTGAGGGGACTATAACTGCAAACACACGCACGGGAGAACCATCTGCACCGCTTATGTTAAGTGGTACACCATAAAATATGAATTTTCCAGGTAGTTTGTCAGTATTTATTAAGTTTTCAAACGAAATAATATCATGTTCAAGGAGGAGCTTTTCAAGAGGCACATCAAATTCAAACTTAGAAGAAAGTCCGATGAATTTAGGTGGGTTTGCAACGAGTAAATCAGTTATTTTCTGGTCAATATTGTGATCACGGAAGATAATACCGGTTTGTTTATTAAAGACAATCCCCTTTTCATAGATTACCGCAGAACCCATAAATTTATCTAAAGTATACGCGTCTAAATTTTTGCCCTTTTTTACCATGTGATACGGAACATTCACGTGCGTACCAATATGTGTTGAAAGAGTGAGCCGCCGCAAGTTCCAACCTTCTTTTTCAAGGGTGTGAATTTCCACGATATCAACCTCAGGATCACCCGGATATACGGGCATATGGTGAGTGAGGGGAAGGGATAGGTCGATTATGCGCATAATACCCGTAATTTTACTATATTTTTGGAGAATTATAGTATATGGATCTCTTAATTAAGATGATTTAATATTGTGAGGATTATTTTTTGATAAAATGGAGTAATGAAAGGTTTTTGGCCACAAGATAATGAAGGCTATTTACTAAATGATGCTTCTTGGGATAAGATTCCTTTGGTGTACCTACCTTTAATAGAGGATATGAAAAGCACATATATAAAATATGTTGCAGATCAAGTCTACGGTATCTATATTTTTGGTTCAGTTCCCAGAGGAATAGCAAAGCAAGGACTATCAGATATCGATTGTATGGCTGTATTAAAGTCTAAAGTTAATACTGAGTGGGCTTATGGCGAAAGTATGAGAATTATGAGTACTTATCCAATTATCTCAAGTATTGTTTTCGATTTTGCACTCATAAATGAAGTCATTGAAACAAAATATTTTTCCTGGCCAGCATTTTTATTATCTATTGGTGGTTTGTGTGTGGAGGGCAAAGATATTATACCCTCTTTACCTCGGTTTAAGCCTAGTATGGCAATTTGTAACAGCGAGTTAATCCAATTAAAAGAAAATATTGATGAGGCAATTCAGGAGATTGAAAAAAGCGATTCAGTTGAGAAAGTAAAGTACTGGTGCCGCAGAATAACAAAAAACATGATGAGGGATGGGTTCTTCCTAAATATGGTAAAAGATAATCGGTTCACTTCTGATGTGGATCTTTGCTATCAGGAATTTGCCAGACATTACCCCCATCATGCCGCTGAAATGGCTCGTGCTTTAGAATTCTCCAAAAATCCCTCATCTCATAAGACAGAGATTATAGATTTTTTAAATGGCTTTGGAAGATGGTTGGTGGCAGAGGCTGATAAGTGGCTGGGTATACAGAATGTGTGAGCCAACCGGGATCAATGGGTATTAATAGACCTGATTATGACTCCCAATATCGTATAGTTCAATTACTCCCCCATTTATTCGATATACAACTCTTATATCTCCGGCCACAGAAAAAGCCCTTAATCCTTTGAGTTGACCAAAAAGTTTATGATCCTTTAGTTGGGGATCTTTCGAGTCTTTAATAAACAGGTTCAATCTCTCTTCAAATTTTCTATTAAGATTAGATAAGGAAAGTATGCGCTTTTTGTAGTTTTTGAGAAATTGACGATGTCTTTTAATGATCATGACTTTAAATCTATCATGAGGTCTTTTACTGATGAAAAATCTTTGACGTTCGTATTTTTTACAAAATCTTTATTCATGCTTACATAGCGGCGTTCGTTCTTTTTAGAAAGATATACAGGTGTTTCTATCGAAACGACCAGTTCCCGACGAGATAACTTCGTCAGAATTACTCTCAATAGATCTTGGAGAGAAGAAAATCCATACTCATTTGCCACTTCTTGAGCGGAACGTTTGAGAGATTTCGCCATGGGAATTTGCAAAATAGTAGTATTCATAGTGTTATAAATATAACAGTTCCATAATGGTCTGTCAAGTTGAAGATTCCTTTGAAGATTCCTTGATGTTATTTAAACTTCAAAAGTGAACTCTTTTAAACTTGAAATGTGAACTGTTTTTAAAGGACATTTTCTTTATTTAAATACTTACTCTCTTTACTACGTCATCCCCGTGAAGACGGGGATCCAGTCGATAATATCCTTATGTTTTTATATTGTCATGAGAGTCTGGATTCCCGCCCCTGCCTGCCGGCAGGCAGGTTCGCGGGAATGACAAATAGAATACCTGATCATACATAGAAGGTAATGATGGTGAAAATTACTTAAGAAATAGCATTTCCATCTGTTCACTTTTGAAGTTTCAACAGTTCACTTTTCAAGTTTTCCTAACAGATGAAGATTCCTTGATAAATACATTCTGAATTGATACAATTACTGAGTTCTGACTGTGATTTACGGGGTTTACCCTGAAAATGTTTGCTAAAAAGCGTAGCTTTTTAATTTGCCGTTGGCAAATTAGCAAACATTTTTAGGGCCTATAGCTCAATTGGTAGAGCAGCAGCCTTTTAAGCTGTTGGTTCCGGGTTCGAGTCCCGGTGGGCTCCCCCAATTATTTTCAACTCTCCCGTATATCCCTCACTCTTCTCCCCTCCACCCGGCGAGTGGCGGTTGCGAGATATTGTTTGCGGATGCGCAGACTTACGGGAGTTACTTCAAGCAGTTCGTCTTCGGCGATAAAATCAAGACTTTGTTCGAGAGTTAAAGTTGTGGGGGGAATGATAGTGGCTGAGACTCCTTCACCCGAGGAACGGTTATTGGTGAGTTGTTTTGCTTTACATATATTCACTTCGATATCATCTGATTTATTTGCAATCCCGACCACCATACCCTCGTATACCTCAACTCCCGCGGCGATAAAGAGAGTTCCTCGCTCTTGTATCTTGCCAATTGAATAGTTAAAAGATACTCCTGGTTTGACCGCAATCAGGGCTCCGTTGCGAAACGATTCCATTTTGGTACCTTTTTTTTCGTAGCCTAAAAGGTATGAATGAAGTTGTGCGGTACCTCGCGTCTTGGTAAGAAGTGAATTACGGATACCGAGAAGGTTCTGACTTGCTATTTTATATACTATTCTCGTCCGTACGGAATCTTTTTTCATGTCAATCATGTTAGCTCGACGCTTCCCCATCTCCTCGGTGATGAGTCCAAAAAATTCATCATCTACTTCTATTGTCACTTCTTCATATGGTTCGCATATCTCGCCGTCAATGGTCTTATAGATGACTTGGGGCTTAGAGACCTCCATCTCATAACCTTCCCGTCTCATAGACTCGATCAACATGGCAAGATGCAGTTCCCCGCGACCTGACACGATAAATTTTGCCGTGTCCCGGTCATCTTCAACCCGGAGTCCCAGATTGGTTTCAATTTCTTTCATAAGTCTTTCATGGAGCTGTCGAGAGGTCGAAAATTTTCCCTCTTTTCCGGCAAACGGACTCGTATTAGGTCCCACCGTTATTTTAATCGTAGGTTCCTCAACGGCGATGGAGGGAAGACTTTGAGGAAATGCAGGATCGCACACCGTCTGACCGATGGTGAGATTGGGAATACCGGCAATGGTTGCAATATCACCCGCGAAGGCTTCATTGACCTCTATTCTATTAAGGCCGCTTGTGGTATATAATTTTTGTATTTTGTATATCCCAATAGTCTTATCATGATCAACAAGCGCAACCGATTGGTCTTTTTTTAGGGTGCCCTGAGTAATCCGCCCGATACAGAGACGGCCCACATAATTATCATAGTCTAAAGTTGAGATAAGCATCTGAAGGGGCTTATCCTGATGCTCTGCCACATTGGGAAATTCTTTGAGGATAGTGTCAAAAAGAGGGACTAAATTACCCTCAGTTTCGGGGGTATATTTCTCGGGAAGTTTGTAAAAAGCTTTTCCGTCCCGACCGACCGCAAACATGGTCACAAACTCAAGGGATGAATCATCGTCTGCCAAATCAAGAAAAAGATTTTCAACCTCGGAAATGACTTCCTCAGGCCTCGCATCTCGCTTGTCAATTTTATTGATGACGAGGACGATTTTCAGACCGGCGGCTAAGGCTTTCTTGAGAACGAACTTTGTCTGAGGAAGAGGACCTTCGGCCGCATCAACTAAGAGGACTGCACCTTGTGCCATATTTATAGTACGTTCGACCTCGCCACCAAAGTCCGCATGCCCGGGAGTATCAATAATGTTAATCTTCGTATCCTTATAAAAAATGGAGGTATTTTTAGCGAGGATGGTGATCCCTTTTTCCTTTTCAAGCTCGTTACTGTCCATGATGAGCTCCTGGGTCATCTCTTTTTGATTATCTCGGAAAGAGTGAGTTTGCTTTAAAAGAGCATCGACCAGGGTGGTTTTTCCATGGTCCACGTGGGCAATGATGACGATATTGCGTATTTCCATAATTATTTAGCCTCGATCTTGATCTGAATATAGTGTGGATCAAAACGGTAAGGATAAGGAGTACATTATACTCCCCTTTTTGATATAAAACAATGTCAAAAATAGAGAATAATACTTATAGTATTATTATTTATATAAACTATAGGTCTTTTAGATTTAGAATATAGACACACAATGATATGCCTATAATAATTCTAAATCATTCCAAAGCTATTTCCTCTCATAATATTAAAGATGTATAATACAATAGAGGGAAGATTATTAATCCGAGATCGTCTAATGGTAGGACCGCAGACTCTGAATCTGCGTATCTACGTTCGAGTCGTAGTCTCGGAACAGAGAACGAAATTCAGTATTTTCCCCTGCACGTAGATGACTTTGTATACTTTACTTCCGATAAATTCCTTTACTTTCGCTTCTTGCAAGGCCCTAGTCTCTATCTCTTCTTTTGAGGCGCTGGATGAAATAGTGATAACAGCGCGCACTTTTCCACTCACTTGTACAGGAAGATTGACGTTTAGCGCGACCAAGTCTTCTGATTTGACTTCCGGCCACCTTGAAATACAGACTGATTTTTGTTCTTTATAAACATCTCTCCAGAGCTTTTCCGCTAAGAAGGGAGCGAAAGGCGAAAGGATCTGCAAGAATTTTTTGGCTTCAGAATGAGACAAACCAACACTCCCCTTCTCCCACTCATTCAAAAACTCCATCATCGCGGCGATTGCGGTATTAAACTTCGTTTGGGAGATATCATCCCCCACTTTCTTTATCGTTCTCTGTAATGAGATGGCCAGTGATTGAACTCGATCATCCTTAGTACGTTCGTCTATCTTATCAGAGTTATGATATAACTGCCAGATTCTGTTGAGAAACCTGTATGCACCTTGTAAGGCCGCAGTCGACCAGGCAATCTCCATGTTGAAAGGTGCCATAAACATTTCATAGATGCGCAGAGTGTCTGCGCCGAACTCCGCGATCACATCATCCGGGTTGATGACATTGCCAAGCGACTTACTCATCTTATGATGATCCTCCGCGAGGACCATCCCGACGTTGCGAAGTCTCAAAAATGGTTCCGAGAAGTCCAACAGCCCCAAATCCTGCAAAGCCTTTAACCAGAAGCGGGCGTAGAGCAAATGAAGCACCGCATGTTCGGCTCCCCCCAAGTACCAGTCTACTGGCATTAATTTTTTTATATCTTCCTGTTTCCAAGGCAGAACAGATGACTCGTCCGAAAAACTTCGAGAATGTGTGAGTCCATCGGTTAAGTTCATTCGAGAAGGCTTTTTGGGCGAGTCATCGCTATAATCCGGACTTGCAAACTTTAAAAAGTACCAACAGCTCCCCGCCCAGTTTGGCATCGTGTCTGTTTCCCGACTCGCGCTTCCTCCACAGTTTGGACAGGTGGTCGAAACGAAATCTTTTATCTGACTCAGTGGTGACTCACCGGTGTCGGTTGGCTCATAACTTTTGACATAGGGAAGTTCAAGGGGGAGGTTTTGTTCAAGTAATGGAAACCAACCCACCATTTTTTTTGTTATATTTTGATCTACTTTAGATATATTTTGATTAACATCCCACCAAGAAATTTCTTTTTTGGCGCAACTTTCACAGTACACCATAGGAATCGGTTCTCCCCAATACCGTTGCCGGGAAAAAATCCAATCGCGGAGATGATAACTTACTGTACGCTTGCCCCATTTATTTTCTTCAACATAATCCATGGTTTTTTGTAATCCTTCTGCAAAATCCAATCCGTTCAAAAACATTGAATTCATCATTTTACCCTTCATACCCTTAATAATTACTTGCTCTGCACGCTCAATCGGTGATTTATCTCCATTTTTTCCCTCAACAACACGTATGATGGGTATATTAAATTTCTTTGCAAACTCAAAATCTTTATAGTCATGACCCGGACATCCTTGTACTGCTCCAGTACCTACGTGTCCCACAACAAATTCTGCCACCCATACCGGTACATCCCAACCTGCAATTCTATTGGTGGCATATAACCCGGTAAAAACTCCTGTTTTTCCCTTTCCTTCAACCTGACGATCCATGTCTGTTTTTTTAAGTGATTTTTGATAATACTCAATTACATTTTTACGCTCCTGATCATTTACTTTTATTTCACCATTTATTATTTTCTTGACTAAGGCATGTTCTGGCGCTATAACAATAAAAGTCATGCCAAAATTAACTGGCGCTGTTGTAAAACAGGTTATTACTTCATTTGTTTCTTTAACTGGATAATTAATATTTATTCCCTCCTTCTTCCCTATCCAATTCCTCTGCATCGTCAAAATGCCTTCCGGCCAATCCAAACCATCTAAATCTTTCAGAAGTCGGTCGGCATAGGTGGTTATGCGGAATATCCATTGGGGAAGGTCTTTTTTGGTGATGACATTCCCACACCTTTCATGAGTCCCATTGGCTAACACTTCCTCCTCGGCCAGGCCCGTCTTACAGACCGGACAAAAATTGATGGGAGTATTTTTTTTATACAAAAGTCCCATCTTGAAAAATTGGATGAAAAGCCACTGTGTCCACCGGTAATAGGCAGGATCGGTTGTGGCAAATTCACGGGACCAATCGTAAGAAAGGCCGAGGGATTGCATCTGGCGTTTAAATGTTTCAATATTGCCGGGGACGATGTCCATAGGATTTTTTTTCGCTTTGATGGCCGCATTTTCAGCAGGCAGTCCAAATGCATCCCAACCCATGGGGTGAAGGACGTTGTGTCCTTTCATCTTGAAGTAACGGGCTAACACATCGGTTCCGGTATAAATACGGACGTGACCAACATGAAGACCAGCGCCTGAAGGGTAAGGAAACATCGACAAACAGTACATTTTCGACTTTGAACTTTCAGTAAGATAGACTTTTTCTTTTTCCCATAATTCTTTGATACTATTCTCAAATTGTTTGGGTAAATATTTGGTATTCATAGGTATGTCATCCCCGCGTAGGCGGGGATCCAGACAAAAAATACATTAGTTGTATTTATAGACTGGATTCCTGCCTTCGCAGGAAAGACAATCTAAACTTAAACTAAAGTATATCAAATTTTTTCACGACCTCCCATACCTCTATCTTCTTCTCTTCCGTTACCTTCACCGCGACGACTCCCAAATCATACTGCCCGTATAGAACTAGGGAGCTTAAAGGGGCCACCAGAATCGCGGGTAATACCATGAGATCTTCTTCCCCATTGATAACGAGACATTGAGGAGAATTATTTTTTAAATATGCATTACATAGTGCCTTGAGTCGTCGAACCGCCGAGGTCTCTATAGTCTCCGCTCGATTGCGATATTTTCTTGTTTTCAAATTTCGAATT
>CAYINK010000039.1:3804-7943 GCA_964364765.1 uncultured Gammaproteobacteria bacterium | reverse complement strand
AATTGAACAATATACGGTAGAGAAGCGGGTAGTTGTGACTCTGGATAAAATGGTAAATGACACCGAATTGCGGGGAATCGGAGTACCTTTTACTCTTTTGTATCCCAAGGTTACTTTTTTGATAAAAAAAGGTTTTTTGCCCGAAAAAATAAAACACATAACTCAATCCCTACCCTTTTCCGATTTAACTGTGGAAGATGAGTCGATTGAAGAAATTATCAAAAGTTTTTTTAAGGAACATCATGGAGACAGCCGCACCTGAAACACAAAAGTTAAAAGAACCACTACAAGAATCTGAAAAGAGAATGATATTTGACTGGTCGCCAGAGCGAAGACAAAAGGTAATGGTTGACAGTAAAATAAAATTGAAAGGTTTTTTGGCAAAAGAGTGGAGGGAAAATAAACATATTGATGATCGTGTTGCGGCAAACGTTAATACATTATGGACAAATGTTGTTGGCTGTTTTCAAAAAGAGGAAAAGGATACAAGTTCAGATCTTACGCTTAATGGTAAAAAAATTGTTTCTTTTAAACCCAACATTCTTCCGACCCATTCGGAGTATCATGTTTCAAAAGTTTTGACCTTATCTACTCAGCTCTTTGATACCGCCCTCCCCAAAGAGGTAAAGACGCAAGAAAATGCTCTTGCCGTCTCCCTTGCAACTATCGTCCATGATGTTGGTTCACTGCTCCAAGGGGATGAAACGGGACCGCAGGAAAAGATGTACCGTTTCCATGAGTTGCGCGCCATAGCTCTCGTTGATAAGGTAGTTGATGCCCTTTATGGAGATAAACAAGATCATGAGCGGTTAAAAAATAAAGTAAAAATGCTGATTGCCGCAACCATTCCCAAATGGAACCTTGATTTTTCCCCAGCACACAAAACAACAATAAATAAACTGCTTGACCCGAATCATATTCCCCCCATTACTCCTGATAATATGATGACTGATCTTTTTCTCAAACCTGATACAGCCGATGACTTAGAAATAAAAATAATAAAAGATGATCTGCGAGGACAGGCAGACGAGTTATATAAGATATTTGATGGATTGCGAAAGTCGGGAGACACCAGCACCATCAGGGAAATGCGTGAACTTATTCACCTCATGGGGGCCGCTGATCACGGAGCCTACATGCTTGAGCCATCCCAGATTGCCGAAGTATTCGGCCTCTGGCAGGAACAACAAACCGAGTGGCTTGATCAAAATGGCCAGCTTGCTCATCGGAGCTTTACCCCAGGAGCTGACACTTCATATACTTGGCTCACTTCCAAATTTACTGATGTGCAGTGGAACGAGTTTGGTTCAATGCTTCAATCTTTAGGGATTAATCCTTTTACATCTGATCTATCGATTAATAAAAGTAAACAAATCGCTGATCATGTTCGTTCAATTTTACGGGATGATAAATATAAACCCTCACAAGATGCTTTGTCTCGTGTCGAGGGGGCGTTTTCTCCGGTTGAGTTGGATAAATTAGCACAGAAATTAGGATTGGGAAATGATAAGGATATAAAAGGCGCCATAATTACGTTTTCACAGGAGTTTGCCCACCGTTTTGCCGAACCACACAATTTTGACGCACTTTCAACTCCGGTGCTCAAACACATGTATGACTCCACGACGGACAAATCCCTCTTTCTCAAAGAAGTATTGGAGGCAATCATTGATGACTCAGTACAAGAATTAGCACCTGATGGCACTCTTAATATCCATATAGCCCCTTTTGCCTACAACAATGATGTTTCATTATTTACCGAGCAAATTTCTAAAGCATATGCGAATCTTTCTAAAGATAAACGGAAACGCATTAAATCAATATTTTTTACGGCACGGGAGGATAAATCCGACCCGATCCAATCTATTATTTCAAATCTGGAAACAACAGGTCAACCACCTTTAGGGGTAGCACTTGGAGGAAAGCCGACTGACTCCAAACTTATTTCTACATTGCTTAATACAAAGGGTAAAGATACTGATACCGTGATTCACTTCGGACTTGAGGGAGACTATGAGGCTATGAAAGAACGTCTTAATAAACTATTGGAATACGTTGGTAAACTTAATCAGCCTGAAGACGTATTCTCACGCATTTCCATCCACATCGATGATGGATATGAACATTTTAATCGATTCTTTAAAGATAACAAAGATCAACCTGAAAAACTTGAGCTTTTAGAGAGATTGATTATATCAGTTTCACCGCTTGGATATTTATTGACAAAGGGACAAAAAGGATTTGATAATTATCAGGAATTCGTAGAGAATTTCAAAGGAGCCATCCCCGGAAGTAATAATGCATCTATGAAGGGTGGATATAGAATCGCAGTCGAAAATCTGGTACAAGTTCTTATGAATGAGGGTATAATCAATCAATGACAAACCGCAAAACAACTCCCTATTTATTTTTAGGATTCCTTTTGCTCGTTCTTCTTTTTATCGTGGGATTTCGCTACGGGCAGCAGGTTGAGATTGCAAATAAAGCAATAAACGTTGTAAAAAACATCAGCCCGCCCGTTACTTCTGTTCCGTCAATAACCCCCTTAGCTTTTAAAACATATAAACACGCGCCCTGTGGAGTCCAATTTCTCCTTCCCGCCTCTTTTTCCACCGTGAAGGAAGGATCCGAAGGCGCTATGCTTCAAGACGCGGGAACGATCAAGGTTTCGTTTGAATGCCAGAAACAGCCTACCGTAACTCAAACTGCCCCCTCGACGCAAACCATCTTTTTTCAGAAAAAGATGATACCGGTCAAGGAAGTGAACTCGCTTTATGTCTTTGCCTTGCGTAATCCGTACAACAATCTTCCCATTGTGTTTAGTGTGGAAAAGGCCCTCTTTCCGCTTTTCGAAAAAAGTCTGGAAATGGTAAAATGACATCATGAAAATAGCATATTTTGGTACCCCCTCCTTTTCGGCTACTCTCCTTGAAAAAATAATATTAGACAAATCTCTGGGAATTGAAATAGCTCTCGTCGTAACCCAGCCTGATAAACCCGTAGGGAGAAAGATGATATTAACCCCTTCACCCGTGAAAGTTGTAGCGCAAAAATATAAAATTCCGGTATTTGATAGTGTCATAGCATCTGCGAATGAAAACAATGACATTTTTGCGACTCGGGACGTGCGCAGTAGTTTAGGAAGCGTGTCCGAGCAGGCCCGCGGAGACAAAAATGGCATTGTTGGAATGAGTAATTTAGATTTGAATAAACATTTCAAACTTCAAATTTCAAATTTAGACCTTTGCTTGGTGTACGCTTTTGGCTTCAAACAACTCATCCCTTTAGAACTTCTCAGAGCTCCAAGGATACAGTTTGAGATAGGGGAAGGGAAGACCTCGGGATTCGTAAATGTCCATCCCTCATTACTCCCCCTGTGCCGCGGCTCCTCCCCCATCGCTTATCCCATTTTATTAGGTGAAAATAAATCCGGAGTTACGTTATTTGTCATGGATGAAAAAATGGACCACGGACCCATTATTGATCAACAAGAAACAGAAATAACATTAACCGACGTTAGATCTGATATGGAAAAAAAACTGACTGACTTGGGATTTGAAATGATAAAAAAATTATTTAATTCGTTAACTCGCCACCCTTCGGCTTCGCTCAGGGTACGCTCGCAAGTGCAAAACCACTTGCTCGCTACCCGCGCTCCCTACATGACCAAAGATGATGGCTTCATTCCCCTATCCGTTCTTCAGAAAGCTTTGAAAAATGAACCCCTGACAGTCCAGGAATTACCGCAAATTATTCGGAGATATGTGGAGAAATACGATCTTAAACAAGCGAAAGGCGCGGATTCGAGTACATGGCATGCGAGGCCGCCAACAATATTTTCACAATCAACGCATACTAGCTTGCTGCATGTACGAGAAGACGTGCCTGAGCGAAAAAATGAGCAGAATCTATTGCAAATAAATTATCTTGGAAATTCTCCAAAAATCATTTGTGATTTTTGGAGAGGTATGCACCCCTGGCCTGGCCTCTGGACCCTTATCCAACCGGCAGGAAAACGCTTGAAAATAATTGATATGGAATATCATGTAGAGACGCATTGCAATGCGTCTCTACGTATAAAAACCGTCCAGCTCGAAGGCAAATCCCCCGTCGACTTCCCCACTTTCCAAAAGGCATAT
>CAYINK010000039.1:0-3704 GCA_964364765.1 uncultured Gammaproteobacteria bacterium | reverse complement strand
GGGAATCCAGACTAGAATTACCATTCTATTTATGCTTCGATTAAACGTTTAATCGAAGCAGGCTCGATTGAAATAATCACATAGATGATTACATCGCCCTCATGATATAATTAATCAACATTATGGTTCGAGAAGCATTCAGAAATCCTATTGAACAACCATACAGAAACGCTCTCGCCTCTTTGCTCCGATCTCAAAGGCTGTATCTAAACCCTCAGCCGATTACTTTAGACCGCCTAAGTCCACTTGTAGGATCTTGGAGTCCTAAATCTCATTCCCACACAGGATTGAAGCCCGAACAGGAAGATGTTATGCGATGTTTTTCCCTTGCAGTCGATATTGCTAATGAATTTAAAGCGCCGGTTTATTTATACCAAACTGTCCCTCCGACCATACATAGTCGTGAAGATATTACTCGCCCATATAGAATTGTAGTCACTCAAGCCACAAAATCAATGGCTGAGGAAGGGGAAGTCTGGTTTGTAAAAGTAGTTGGACCTCAGGGAACATACGCCATTCAACCACTTGAACGAAAACCCCTAACACCTGTCGATTATGAAACATTTTGTAAAGAAAATGAATTTTCACCCATTATTCCTGCAACTGAGGCAGAACGGGCTTTTATTGCGGCATTATATTCAAAACAACCCTCAGTCTTAGAGCTTTCCTAGCCTCATAATCCCCTATTAAATAGCCTATAATTATGCTATAATGAGTACTTTCCCAAATGAATTTCGATTATGTCAGAACATCCTACATCATATATGTCCCGAAGAACATTTTTGTTAAAGTGGGCCTTGCCTGCTGCCGAGGCTCTACTTTTAGCAGCTTGCAAAGCTAACCCTGCTACTCGTGTTGCAGTGGATCTTGCCCTTGCTTTAGCCCCAGAAATACCTACCCCAAACGCTAAAGAACTCTATTTATTAAAAGAAATGTCTATATTCTATTCTCTTTTCTCGCGTATACCCGCACCTCAGTCAACTGGTTTTGAACAACTCAATCTTCCCATAACTCCCACACAACAGTACCAGATTTTTCGAACATTGAATGCGAATGATGTAGCCGCCATGGGAGGGACACAACAACATATTCAGCAAGCGCTCGCCGAAGGTCGAGCTTATGGCATCGCTCTTTGTTCAGACTCCCGTTGCCCCGCACCGCTTCAAATACCGCAAGCGAAACAATTTGTGAGTGACTTTCCCGGCATATCACAATCAGGTCAGGCTGTTGATGCGCTACTCAGTTCAGATAGAAATGGCTCCTATCTTATTGAATCCCGTACCGTAGGCGCTCAGCCCACCCTATTCCCCCCCGGTACAAAATACAGTATCTTTGCTCCCCACGTACAAGCATGTATCCCTGGTGTTGAGAAATGCGGATTTAATGATGCAGTATCAGTTTTTCTCACTCCCGGTGGCGAGGCGTCCCTTATAAAGCATAATGTTCCTCCGTCTGTCATAACTGAAATTAAGACGATGATATTTGATTTTGGTCAACCAGGCAAGGCGCAACCTTGGGCTGATACTGGCGCCCTTATTCAGGCAAAACTCAATAACCATCCTGTGCTTATTGGTATAGTCGGTCATGCAGATAATACATTTGAAATGAGAGGAATTGCCTTGCCAACAGGAGAAATAATCTATGACATGGGTAAATATGAAAATCTCGTTGCAATGGCACGATTCATGCACCAGCCCCATCCTGAACTGTCAGCGCTCACCACCCAAAGACCAGAGATTATTGCTATGTCTTTTTCACGCAATAAGACCATAAATGCTATGTTTGGTGTGGCGGCTGAAGAAAAAGGGAATCTTTTTGCCGCAACTCTCACTGATTTTACCCCGGGGAAAAAATTAACACTCGAAGAAATACAACGGGTCGCAAATAGTGGCAGTTATGCGGCGGGACATCTGCAAAATGGGGGCGTACTTACTCTTATTGCAGACAGTCTTGAAGATATGGCTCGCATCGAAGCAGATCTCAGCATCAATAGAGAAGCATATGGTCTCACTACGTTTTTCAAAAATAATGGTGTCATAATCAAACTCATTCCTGAAGAATCGGGCAAATTCAAAATGATGGCTATTGAGACTGAAAAAACATTTGGTAAAGGTGGCATAATTACCTATGAGTTGACTCAAGGGGGGAGCACTATAAAAAACGCCGGCCTGACAGATGATGCAATTAATTACTTTATCCGCTTAGCCGAGGTCAAAAAAAATGCAGGATTTTTAACTCAAGCCCAACTTGATCTTGCTCTATCCTCACTCAAGGCTGCAAAATATACCGCTAAAGCAGGCTTATGGATTCTTAATTTTATTGGTACATACTACATTATCAAAGATGGGTCATATTTTTTTAATGATGAAATACTTAGACACGGGATTACCACTGGTTTTCAGATGGAGAAAGTGGTGACATATGAAAATAAAAAACCAAAAACTATTTCTATTAATAGAACAGCTCTGGTAAAAGAACACTGGCTTGCCATAAGTCAAATAATAGGTGATCAAGACCCCCGTTGGAAAGACAGAACAGGAAAAGTACTATCTATCAATCTGACTACCTATCCTCTGGCTGATGGTGCAGTTTTTACTATTGATAATCAGGAATTATTTTTTCTCTCAACCGATTCGCCGATCAAAGAAATAGTACAAAAGAATGGCGTCACGAGTGTAATCCATGAACCATTTGATACGACTACTCCCACAAATATTGAGAAACAATCTATTGCACTTGTAGGGCCTGACGGGTACTCCATAAGAAGTGATGTACCGGATCAGAAAATTATTGCGTCTATCAACTCCAACCAACCAAATCAAATTAATTACTGGGTAATGATTGTTGATCCCGCTTCGGATTCATTCAAGTTTAATTTTCTTGAATCAAAAACAGTAGATCCGCAAGAATTTAAACAGACATTGGAAGCTCTTGGAGCTCTCGGTACAAAATAACAGAATTATATTCTATTCTCTCCAATCCCCCTCCTGATCCCCTCCATCAACCGCTCCATTACCCATAAGTTATGATAAGTGGCCAAAGTGTAACCGAGGATTTCCCTTTGTTTAAAGAGATGATGTAAATACGATTTGGTGAAGTTTTGACAGACATAACAGCCGCATTTCTCATCCACCCGCGTCAAATCCATCTTGAAAACACTTTTATTGATGTCTATTTGCGTAATTTGAAATTTGAAATTGATTTGTTTATTTGTGGATTTTTTATTTGTCATTAATTGGTATATTGTCCCCATCCTCGCCAATCTCGTCGGCTCCACACAATCAAACGTATCAATCCCATACTTGACCAGATCGATGATGTCATCTATCTGCCCCACTCCTAATAAGTGCACCGGTTTATTTGCAGGTAAGTAAGGCGCCACCCACTTGACCTGCTGGCGCATCTCCTCCTTCGTCTCCCCCACCGACACTCCCCCGATTGCCACCCCAGAAACATCCTGCTCGCTTATAAATTTGGCCGACGCAATACGCAGATCCTTAAAAGTTCCTCCCTGAATAATACCGAATAAATATTGATTTGAACTCTGGTAGGTGGCGGAGATTCCAGGGCTCCCAACAGCGCGCAGATCTGGTGAATTTGAAGCCAGTCGAGCACTGGTGGGAAAAGAATCTCCGGCAGAATCTACCAGAGGAAAGGTTTTGCTTTTATAGTCAATGCAACGCTGAAGCCATTTATGCGTCCTT
>CAYINK010000038.1:0-8210 GCA_964364765.1 uncultured Gammaproteobacteria bacterium | reverse complement strand
CGGCTGAAGCCTTCATATCACATGCACCTCTTCCAACTAATCTATTACCAACTATCTTCGGGAGAAATTGATTACTTTTAGCTGGCACCACATCAAGATGGGCATTCAAAATGATTTTGAACTTATTCGGTAGGCTTTTTGAGTTATAGAACAATAAACTCTTTATACCATTTTTTTCATATTTTATATATGAATATGAACTAAGGAGCCCCTTAGCTACTGATAAAGCCTCAGCTAATTTTTCCGGTTTGTCTTTTGTCGATTCAATTGAGATAAGCTTAGTTGCGAGTTTAATAATATTTTTTGTTTGAGACTCAACGATATTCATAGTGTATAAAAAAATTAATAAGATAAATTTGTTACTAACATTTTGTTTTTATTCCTAAGGTATTCATCAGTAAACTCGATGAACATTGCAATACCTTTTCTAAGTGTCTCCCTGTCTTTTGCAAAAGTGACTCTCAGCCAAAACCCGAGATTAGGATTTGTTTCCCAATCTTTCTGACTGAATCCGAAACATGGCCCTATTTCGACCTTGACTCCGGTACTGATATAGAGGTTGAGCGTAAAGTCAAACATATTTACTCCCTCTAGTTTTGGAATTTTGATGAAAGTATTAAATGCAGATGCTTTTGGCATTATGAAAGAGGATTCTTTTTTGAGCATTAGGACAGAGAGATCATATGCATCAGAATATTCCTTCATAATTTTGTCAAAATATAATTGATATCCGTTTACTATTATCATAAGATCAGTATCAGTTTTCGAAGAAATGGATTGGCACTTTGGAAATTTTGTCCTTTCTTTTTTGACGATATACGATATTGATTTCCCTGTTTTTTCTGAAATCCAAAGTACGGATTGGACAAACGAATCGAGACACAAAAAGCCCGGAAAGTTAGACGCAGTGGGGAATGATTGTCTGACCTGATTGATTCTCCCCACAGCATCGATAACTTCTTGATTTTTCGAAAAAACATACCCAAACCGAAAAGCAACAAGATTTTTATTCTTCGAATATCCCTTTATGACAATAAGATTTTCGAGGCAGGCCAATTCTGATGCAATCTCGTCAGATGGGAAAAACTGAGACTTATTAAATACTAGATCACAGAAAAGCTCATCACATAGCACCAGCAAATTTCTCTTTTTAGCTTCCATCAGTAGCTTACGAACATCGTTTTTCGTATAAAGCTCACCGCTTGGATTAAATGGGTTGTTAATGATGATGAGTTTTGTTTTTTCTGTTACCGCATTGATGATCGAATCAATTGATGTAAAAGACGGAGTCTTTGTTTTTGAGAACAAATTTATTTCATTATAGATAAGTCCAAAATACTTGCACGCTGATTTATATAAGTAATAGCAAGGATTAGTAATGATCGCTTCAGATGATGGAAACTCCCTCTTTACGTATTCGATAACTGCCGATATAGCTCCGGTCGATCCTTCTGTAAGGCAGATGTTTTCAGCCGAATAGGAGTATTTATCGTTTAACTTGAGCGATTCATAATATGCAATTGCCTGTCTGCTTTCGCTGTCTCCCTTGTTGCCGTAATAATTTCGGTAGTAATTCTCACTTCGTATATCTTCACGAAGCTGTGAGACGTAATATGGATATGTTTTTTTGTCAGAGACACCCGATGATATCTCTCGTATTTCTTTTATTCCATTTTTTTTCATAATATCCATGAGTTCTAACGAGTTAAATACGGCTCTTCTAGCTCCATTGAAGTCATATTTTCTGTTGAACAGATCAATACTTTCAGATTTCAAAATACGTATGACTTTTTTTTTGTACGAGTTGTTCATATTTGATAGTTGTATGAAATTGGTAATACGGGAAACTTTTTTGAATTGCCCATATCTTTTTCTTGATACGTATTCGCAAACGCTGCAAATCGAATAAGCCCCTCAATTAGCTCTGGTCTACTTGTTGTATAGGTGATTCGTGCCCAGACACCAAGGACATCGTCCCACTCCTTTTGTGATAATCCAAAACAGGGACCGACCTGCGTGTATACAGCAGTTGTCATCAGAAGCTTTGTAAGAAAATCCATAGAGCTCGTTCCGAGATCTGGTTCTCTAAGTCTGGCAATCGTATTAAATCCAGCCTCATCCGTAGAGCCGAATCGAAAATTTTCTGTACGAACGAGAAAATCACGGACGATTTGGGCGTTTTCCTTATAAAATCTTAGCGCTTCATCGTTCCATTTTTTCCATTCGGCGTAGGCGTTTATAAACCATTTCTTGTCAAACGGCAGGTTTACATCGTTAATCACATTAAACGCTTTCTCAGGAGATATATTTACATCTTCTGTCTGCATTCGCTCCACCATCCGGGCTAACCCTTCAAACGCAAAAAGAGATCCATAGATGAGTGGAGGATTACACTTGCCGGCGATTAACATATTACTTAAGCCTTGTCTCATATCCGGATTGGTTGTTGCAAGTATTCCTGGCCTACTACCTGCAAGGTTCTGGCTTTTTGACAAGCTCTCAACCACAATCAATCTATCAAGAGCGTCTTCTTCTTGAGCAATCTGGATAAGGTTTTTTCTTTTTTGAAACGCGAGTCTGTCAAAGACATTGTCAAACAGAATCAATGCATTATTTTTCTTGACTAATCGTATGATCCTTCTCAGCTCGTCTTCTGAATATTGTTCTCCGTTCGGATTGTTAGGTACGGTAAGTACGAGTAACCCTGCATTGCGTGGTAATCTTCTTTCTAAATCATCGATAGTAGGAAGAAATCTTGTCCTACCGTTTAGAGCACGATCTGTATCTGTTAATAGTCCAGAATTAATCAACCGCGATACTTTCATATCTCGTATTCCTGTAGAATAAGTAAATGCGTAATAAGATGGACCTAATACCACGACTTTTTTCCCGGGAGCGGTCATGTTAAAGACAGCCATAGTAGCGTCGATTGCTTCTGTCGCCCCAGTTGTCAGGAATCCGTCAAACTCTGAGTAAGGTTCTCCTAAATTAGTTTTTGCGTTTATGATTCGTGCAATTCCCTTTCTGGTGAGCGCTTCTCCGTTTGGCGCATTATAATTTACGATAAGTTCAGGATTATTAGCTCCTGCCCTCAGAAGATCGCTATAAAATGAGGGAGGTAATACAAAACTTATCCCTGGCCCAAGTTTTATTTTATCTTTGGTTGTGGGAAACCCTGATTCTCCATAAGTTGTATTCACTGACAATAAAGCATCGGGTACTCTCGACCCGCCTATAACATCTTCATTGGCAAAGTAGGCGCCTGCATAATTGGACAACTTATCATTTGGATTAGATCTTTGATTAGCTATCAATTCCGCAGTTGTCTTATCCATTTGCGGTCCGCATCCTTTGGCGAGTGCAGTAATTACAGCACTATAATACTTAAATTCATTCATATATCTTTTGACCGCCAGGTCTGCCCAATCGACTGGACTGGTTTTCATTTCTTGTTGGATTTGTCCTAACTTTAAATATTCCATATTCATTCACTGAAAATTAATAATTTACACAAAAAAAACCCGCGGCATGCGCGGGTGTGTAGGAAATGTAATTCTATTACATGATTAATTTCCCGCGCAAGAAATGCGGGTTGTGATGGAAAGAACCTAATGATGCCATTTTCTGTTTCATGCTATCATGTTAACACACTAATACGTAGTTGTCAAGAGCTTTTAAGTCAGAGCTTTTAAGTCATCCCGACTGAAATGGAGGGATCCCTCGACTATCGCTCGGGATGACAAAGTAGAAATAATTTTGATAAACTAAATTAATGAAATCCCAACCCCCTTTTAATCAAACCGAAAAATACCAGCCCAAGAATGAAAAGGAAAAGAGGCTCGTTGAAGCCTTTTCATCACTCAAAAATAAGGAAGATGTTGCCAATTTCTTGAGGGATTTGTTGACTATTGCCGAAATTGAGGAGTTTGCAAATCGATTGGAGATGGTAAGGCTTCTTATCAAGGGGTATTCATATCAAAAAATTGCAAAAGAGACGGGGTCCTCAACCACCACCGTGACACGCGTTGCGCACTGGCTCAACCATGGATGCGGGGGATATAAGCTGGTAATTGACATTCTGAAGTGATTTTTCTACACCCATCTTACTCAGGTTTGAGCAAAGAGCGAAAAAGCTGATTAGATGGGTGGATACTGAAAAAACTACCTCTTTTCAACTAAGTTTTTTTAGTGTATCATGAAAGGATGAATAACAAACGCAATTTTCTTTTAGCCTTTTTAGGGTTAATTATCGTTTTGACCTTCACCGCACTCCTTCTCATACTTTTCCAGAAATATAAGCCTCTTCTTACCTCAGAGATTCCTCAAACACCTGTCCAAACGGCTATCACGTCCGTCCCTTTTGGAAAGCTGGAAAGGTTTAAAACCGACGCGGAATTTAAAGAATATATGCAAAAAAATGACACCTCAAGTGATTATGGCGGTGGGATTGAATTTTCCCAGAGTGTTCGTATGGAGAAGTCGATTAATGCACCACTTGCAGTCTCAGGCGGAGGAGGAGAACCGGATCGAGTTTCGGAGACGAATGTGCAAGTATTAGGGATAGACGAACCGGATATCGTCAAAACTGACGGTAAAAATCTGTATTACTCTCAACCAATTCAAAGAATATATGAACCCATCATTTTAAACGAAAGAAGAGGTGTAGATGCACCAGTTGAACAACCCTCAAAGATGATAGCCCCTGATTTTCTTCCCGATCCCAATCGTCCTCCTATTAAAGCAAGGGGCGGTATTCTTTCGATCAAGCCCTTTCCACCAAAGACGATGGCGAAACTTGGTCAGATGAACGTATCAGGAGACCTATTGTTGAGTAAAGATAATCTCATCGTTTTTAATGAAGATGATTACAACAAACGGGCAGTTGAAGGATATGATGTAACTAATCCAGAGAAGCCGGTAAAAAAATGGAGCATTAGATATGAAAAGAATTCTTCAAAAGTGCAAGCGCGACTGTATAAAAATAAATTATACCTTGTCACTCGGATTGATATGGGAGGGGGAACTCCCTGTCCTATGAGGCCATTTGATATAAAAAATAATCAAGGATTTATTCCTTGTACTCAAATTTATCATCCCGTGACATCCGTTGATAGTGATACGGTATATACGGTTTCAAAGATTAATTTGGCTGATGGAGCAATTGAAAAAAATGTATCTTTTGTAGGGTCATCAAGCGATTCAACCATCTACATGTCAGAGAATTCACTTTACTTAACCTATTATTACAGTGGTGACATAACCCAAATAATGTATTCATTTGTCAGTCAAAATACTGATATGTATCCTCAATACGTGCTTGACAAACTGGCAAAACTGCAGAGCTACGATATTAGTACGCAAGCGAAGATGCTGGAAGTGACTACTCTACTAAGCAAAGTAACTCTCGGGATGGATGAAGATAAACGGCTTGCGTTTGAAAATAATATTCAAAATCGTATGAAAAAGTTCATGGTTAGCCATGCTCGGGAACTTGAAAAAACAGGGATAGTTAAGGTAAGTGTCGATAACTTTAATATTGAAGCTACGGGGGATGTGCCAGGAAAGGTGCTTAATCAATTCTCTCTAGATGAATACAAAGGCGACTTAAGAATTGCAACGACCATAGGTCAGAACAGTTGGTTTGGCAATTTTAGACAGCTCACTCAATCTTTCAGCGATGTATATGTCCTAGATCGCAATCTCAAAACGGTTGGCGTAGTAAAAGATCTGGGGAAGACAGAGCGCATTTACTCGGTACGATTTTTAGCCGATCGTGGATACGTGGTGACGTTCCGGCAGACGGACCCGTTTTACGTGCTTGATTTATCCAATCCAAGCAGTCCTCAAGTTAAAGGAGAACTTAAAATACCGGGATATTCTTCCTATTTGCATCCTCTCAATAAGAATATTCTAGCAGGTATTGGTAAAGAGGATAATTTTGTGAAGATATCACTTTTTGATGTGTCATCACCTGAGAATCCGCAGGAAGTTGATAAGTTTATGACCACTGATTACTGGTCTGAGGCCTTTATTAATTATCATGCATTTTTGACCGACGAGAAACATGAAGTCTTTTTCATGCCGGTGAGTCAAGGGGGATATATATTTTCTTACAAAGGAAATAAGCTTGAAATGAAAAAGGCCGTAAGCGATACGAGCGTACAACGGGCTGTTTATATAAATAACTATCTATATATAATAGGAAAAACGAAAATAGTCGCCTTAGATGAGAGTAATTGGGAGAAAGTTGGAGAGCTTGAATTCTAATGGATATCGTTATTCGTGAAGGGTCCCAAATTGCTGGAACCGCACATGTCATCTTATTAGATAATAATACTGCAAAGATTGAAAGCTTCACCGTGTTACCGGAGCATCGGGGGAAACAGATTGGTCGGTCGCTTATGAAGAAGATTGACGGTTATCTTAAGGAAAAACAAATCAAAAACTGTACTCTTGACTCACCAAAATTTATAAAAGGATTCTATGAGAAGTTCGAGTACGTGCAAGAGGGATTGGAGTTTATGGTCCAAGATGTGCCGACGGTAAAGTTGGTGAAAAATTTCTGATTATTTCCAGTCGGGGACGTAGTATTTTTTTCCTCGGAGATTCTTCGGCATATATTCCTGATTTACCTGCCTGCCGGCAGGCAGGCCTTTTTCCCTATTTTCTTTTTCCTGAGCCCATGGATATCTTACGTGTCCCTGTCCGTACCCCAATCCTTTCATAACTTTATTACTCGCATTTCTCAAATGGAGCGGGATTGGGTCAAGGTTTTGTTCATCGATGTCAGAAAGTGCTTGTTGGATTCCACTAGTTGAGGTAATAGATTTTTTTGCCGTTGCCAGGTATGTAGCCGCTTGAGCCAAGATTAACCCCGCCTCAGGCAATCCAATCATGTGTACTGCTTGCATGGCGGATGTTGCCACAACAAGGGCGGTTGGCTGTGCGTTGCCAATATCTTCACTGGCAAATATGAGCATCCGTCTTGCAATAAATAGAGGATCTTCACCAGCTTTTATCATCCGAGCCAGATAATGGAGTGTTGGATCGGGTTGTCCTCCCCTCATACTTTTTATAAAAGCTGAGATGGTGTCATAATGCCAGTCACCCTTCTTGTCATAATAAATTGCTTTTCGCTGTATTGCCTCCTCGGCGACTTTAAGAGTAATATTCTTACTTAACGATGCAGATAACTCAACTGCATTTATGACTGTTCGTGCATCACCATTACTGCTTTTGACTAAGTGATCAATTGCATCAGAAGACCATTTATGTTTCGGATATAACTTAGTTGCATTGATTATTATTTTTTTTATTTCTTCATCGGTGAGAGCATAGAGTACGTAAAGTTGACTGCGTGAGATGAGGGGGGCGTTGATTTCAAACCCGGGGTTTTCGGTAGTTGCGCCAATCAATATGATCGTGCCATTTTCCACATGAGGGAGAAATGCATCCTGTTGACCTTTATTAAATCGGTGAATTTCGTCTACAAACAAAATAGTTTGTTTCTTGAAGAGGGATTGATCATTTCTTGCTTTTTTGACAATCTCGCGAACTTCCGCGACTCCGCCTGTGACAGCAGAAAAAGAAACAAAGTCAGCATCGACATATTTTGCAATGAGCCGAGCCAGAGTGGTCTTTCCGCATCCGGGAGGTCCCCAGAGAATCATTGAGGTAACTTTGCCTTGCTCCAACATCTTGCGCATGGGCTTACCTTTTCCCACGAGATGTGATTGACCAACAACTTCATCAAGAGTCTTTGGTCGGAGTTGTTCGGCAAGGGGGATCATACAAACATTGTACACTCCTTTTGAAAGAAATCAAGAACGATTGTTCACCTAGTAGTTGAAAGTTGAATATTTATTTGTAATACCCATTTTTTCTCTGATCTCCATCATTTTTTTTGCAGATTGTGAACAGGCTTTATTAGCCCCTTCTTTAAGAACAGATTTAATTTTTTCAGGATTTGATTTTAACTCGTTGTAAAGTTTCCGTTCTTTTTTAAATTTAGCTAGTATTGCCTGAAAAAGTTTTTCCTTCACATCCACATCAGAGACCGTTCCCGTCCTATATCTATTTTCCAATTCCTTGACTTCTTCTTTATTATCATTAAGTAATTGATGGTATGTGAACACCGGATTACCTTCAACCTGTCCCGGATCGGTTGCTTTTTTACGATTAGGATCAGTATAACAACTCATAACTTGTTT
>CAYINK010000037.1:0-8262 GCA_964364765.1 uncultured Gammaproteobacteria bacterium | reverse complement strand
AGGCAGGTTCACTGGGATGTCAGATACATAAATAAAGAACTTATGGTGAAACGGTTTGTAAAATCTTCACAAATTCCTGGGGTGATTGGAACTCAAGTTTCTGTCCATCAAGGAAGAATGTGGGTGTGCCGTTAATCCCCGCCCGTTCTCCGCTTGATAAATCTGCGTTTACTTTATCCTTTACACTTTGCGATTCCTCATCTTTTTTAAATTGATCTATATTAAGCCCAATGACTTTTGCTTTTTCAGCAAGAAATCCTTTTGGGTCTTTTGACTTTGACAAGTTTTCCTGATCCGCAAACAAAGCACTCACCATCTCAAAAAACTTACCTTGTTTAGCGCTCCCTTCAGCCCCATAGGCCATTTGAAATGCATTTTCATGAATCTGGTAAAGGGGAAAGTGACGGTATACCAAAGTAACCTTTTTGGGTATGGCAACTTGGGGACTACCTGACGCCTCAAATGAACTTAAGATATCATGATATACCTTGCATGCAGGACATTGAAGGTCGCTGTATTCGACCAGCACATGCTTCTTTTCTGAGGACCATTTCACATGATCGGATGCTGTAATAGTCATAACCTCCTTATAATTCGGGGGAGTGCTGGTTAATAGATATACCCCATAGAGAAAAGCAAATAGGAATACTAGTGATACCGCGACGATAAGATGAGTTTTGTATTTCATAGTGATGTCATTTTAATAGGTGGTTTCACAAAATGCAATCGAATTGGGAAAAGGTAATTTTATGTGCAAGATTGGATTGTTACAACGCTCTAAAGATTAATAATACCCTCATTAGCAGACCTGGCGCCTGTCTGCTAGTGTAATCTTAGGGCTTTATATATCAGATATGGAGTAGTTTTTTAATTAGGTTGTTGGAGCGGGCCCATTTTATATTGTTACGGATTCTCAATAGTCATCTCCGCGAAGGCGGAGATCCAGTCTACAATTACAAAATTGAAGTTTTAGTCTGGATTCCTGTCTTCACGGGAATGACAGAAAAGACTCACTCATGAATAAAATGTTACTTTTCCAACAGCAAAAGCGGCAACATGATCAGAATTCCCGCAATAAAACTCACTATCTGAATCAAGTCTTTTTTTTGATTTGAGCCTTTGTGGAGCTCAGGAATGAGGTTGCTTCCCGCTACATAGATAAGATTTGCAGATGCAAAACAGAGAAGGAAGAGATGAGCCCCTTTCATATATTGGCTAAGAACAAGGGATAGAACGGTTCCGGCAACGGCCGTAAGTCCCGAGATAAAATTATAGAGAAGTGCTTTTTTACGACTCAAGCCGCCATGTATGAGGACGCCAAAGTCCCCTATCTCATGGGGTATCTCATGCATGATTACGGCAAGTGTCGTTCCAATTCCAATAGGTATGCTCGCAAGAAAGCCGGCACCGATGATGAGTCCGTCAATAAAATTGTGTACTCCGTCACCAAACAATACCATATAAGTAAAGCGCTGAACGTGATGATCAGAATCGCAGTCGTCGTTATGGCCTGTATGCTGCCAACAAATAGCCTTTTCTATCATAAATGATGCGACGATGCCGATGAGAAAGTAAAAAGACGCCTGAAGAGTAAAGCCGTAAACTTTTGAGATTTCGGGAATAAGATGAATAAAGACATCACCAAGAATTGCCCCCGCCGAAAAACTGACAAAGTATATAAGTATTTTTTTCAAGAGACTATCTTTTATGGCCAAAGTAAAGGCGCCCAAAAGTGAAAGGGAGCTTACAAATACGACACCGATGAGAGCATAGATCCATACGATGGTCATGAAGAAATTATATCAAATTCTATTCTTTCACCTCGACAGAATTGATAAGATAAGATCCCTTTGAAAAAATCCCTACATATCCTTTTGAAAAAGAAGAATCTTCAACCTCCTTGAACGGTATATATTGTTGATTGTTTATAGAAAAAGAAGGAGTTATTTTGTCTCCTTTTTTTTCAATCCTCAACCATAAATAAGCCTCCTTTTCAAATATATTACTTTTCAAAGAATCCTGAGCAATAGCGGCTTCTTTACCTCCCACTTTTTTGTAGAGACGCCACGTATTCATCTGATTCCCTTCAATCGCGAAGAAATATCCTTCATCCAGTTTTGTGTTCGTCTGAAACGACAGACCAAACGTACCAAATTTTTTAGGCGCAAAAGAAACGGTGTAGGAGAAATCGTTCTTTTCAACCGTTTTATTGAAAAGGACCTGGGACAGGAGGGGGGATCCCAGATGGAGAAATGTCTTTTTCCCGACCGTCTTCAGGTTAAAAAACTCTTTCGGATATGAGAGAAAATCAGTTTTACCCTTCATAGATTGTTGCGTCCAGATGCGGTCAAGCGCAATTTGTGCGGTTTCCCCTTTTTTGGCAGTTAACTCAACCGATGTCTCGTCAACCTGTCCCCAATCAAATTTGTTTTGTTTAAAATCGCTTTTGGGTAAGGTTAGAAGATTCCAGCCCTGCTTAAGAGGCGGGACTGCAAAAGTTGCTTTATTATTGTCTTTAGTTTGAAACCCAATAACGAGAGAATCAATCCGTTTTATCATTTCCTCAGAATCTATATTGACATAGACAAAGATGGTGTCAAACGGAGCTAAGTTAAGGGGTTTATTCAAAGTAATAATATTAGGTTTTCCCTGGGTAAATATATTCATACCGGTATCCCCGTCAAACGTCCTCCCCGAGTCGCGGGTAAAATTACCTTTCCAATTTTCCCCCTCTTCAAACCCTGCAATTTCAAGGGTTGGCGAATCCTTATACCGTTCCAGAAAGTTTATATTGAATGTGGTCCTCCGCTCTTTATTTTGAAGATTTTTTAAGACAAAAGCCAAAAGGAGAAAGAGAAATAACAGTACTAGATAAGAAGCATATTTTCTGAAGAAAGAATGGTATTTTGTTTTCATAACATACATTCATTATATACTAAAATAAAATAATGCCTGAGAATCAGATGTTTGTCATTCCCGCCCCGTGTCAGGGCACGGGGTAAACTCCGGCGGGTTTACACCCGTTAGGGTGAATCTAGACTAAAACTTCAACTTTGTAATTATAGACTGGATCCCCGTCCCTGCCTGCCGGCAGGCAGGTTCACGGGGATGACAAATGGTCTTATTTAATGATTTGACAGGAGGGAAATATTTTTCTATAGTATAGTCAGGATTGTTACAGATAGATTTGTCATTAGTTTTTAAGATCGCCACGGTCCCCTCCGAATCGGAGGGTCCCTCGCGATGACATGGGAGGAATTATGAAAAATGAAAGAGGTTCTACGGTCATCATCATCACACTTGTTATTGTTATTCTTGTAGGAGTTGGAATCGCTGGTTTTTTCTTAAAAAGTTCACCTCAAACTCCATCGACACAAAAACAGGGAGGAGGATTATCTGAAACAAAGTTAAAAGGAGATATTAATCGGGATGAAAAAATTGACGCGGAGGATGCGGATTTGGTCCGTAAAGCATCCCCTTGCAATCACGCGTTTGAATGTTGGAATAAAGTCGTGGGAAAGACAAAAGACGGAGATAATCCCATCTACACTTCAGACCTGGACCTCAATCACGATGACAACGTGAATGAACTTGACATCAGTGCCATGAGCTCCGAATGATTTAGACAAACGTCAAGGCTGTTCCTGTCTTGTTTGCACGCCCTGTTCTTCCAATTCGGTGAATATAATCTTCATACGTTGCCGGTGGATCATAATTAATTACATGAGTTACGTCATGAATATCAAGTCCCCGTGCGGCTACGTCGGTTGCGATCATGACGTTCACCACGTCATCCTTGAACATACGAATTGCCTGTTGGCGCTTAACCTGTGGTTTGTCTCCATGGATGGAGGTGACCTTAAATCCTTTTCTGAAAAGTTCCTGACCTAAGCGTTCCACACCAAACTTGGTCCGTCCAAACACGAGTACTTTTTTGAACTCTTCACTTTTCAGAAGGCCATCAAGAATATCAATCTTCGATCTTCCCGCTTCCACCTTCACTACGTCCTGTCTGATATGGCTCACTGTTTCCTGCGTCTTTACGGAAATGGTCACCGGATTAGTGACAAACGTTTGGATTATTCTGTTTATTTCAGGAGACACGGTAGCTGAGAAGAAAAGCGACTGACGTTTGGCGGGAAGAAATGAAATGATGTGTTTGACATCATTGATAAATCCCATATCCAACATCTGATCAACTTCATCCAATACGATCATTGAGAACACAGAAAGATTGAGTATTCTTCGTTCAATTAAGTCTTTTAGGCGTCCCGGGGTCCCGATGACCACATGGGGGTTGCGTCTCAAATCATAGATTTGATTCCTCATGGAAGACTGACCAATACAAAATGTGCTATTAAGCCTGATTCCTTGGGTAAATCGGCGAAGTTCTTCCTGAATCTGCAAAGCTAATTCACGAGTGGGAGTGATAATAAGAGTTTTATAATTTGGATTTTCGATAACGTGCTGGATGATGGGAATCAAAAAAGCGGCCGTCTTTCCGGTCCCGGTGTTGGCAATTCCGATTACATCTTTTCCCTCAAGGATGGAGGGGATCGCCTTTTCCTGGATGGGCATGAGGAGCTTGTATCCGCGGCTCATGATATTATTTTTCAATTTTTGATCGATTAAAAGAGTCTCGATACTCACCGTTGGGGCAACCACCGGTTGGGCAGGTACTTGGACTGAAGCCTTTTTGATAAAAGAGTGGATAGGAACCACGGGTACCCCGCGTCCGCGAAACCCTCCGCGACCTCCGCCAAAACGGCTGGGGCCACCAAAACGGCTTTTGTTACTAAAACGAGCATTACTCACGGGTCGGTGATTAAACATACGAAAAAAGATAAATGGTAAAAAGAAAGAAGAGCCTGTGACATAGGCTCTTATAAATTAAAGAAGAGCCTCATACTGAGCGCATTATTAAATGCGAGAAGTATATAAATACAAAACAGTATCTTACAATCTGGATACATTATAACATAGTTTGAGGTATTAGTCCACCACAACTATCGTTTATCACCCGTGCAGAGTCCCATATCTACCACATCACTACAGCACGCTGGATTATTAATTCCAGAAAGATCTTTGTAGGAACATTTTCTATTTCTAAGGTTGTAACATTTCCCGTCGATAATTTGATATGTTCCGTCACAACTAAATGTTGATAAATCACACTGTTTCCTTTCAGCTATATTTTCTGGCCCAAATATATCACACCCAAATTGAAACTCTGTACCTGACACCTCTATTCCTGTCTGCCAGCATTTTTCACCGCCCATATACGCCTCCTTATAAGGCGTATTCAAAATATCGCTACTCCACGAAGGAGGACTTAAAAAGAAAGAGCGATCACAAAACACCGGTTTGGGGCATTTGGACTTATCTTCATCATTTGCAAGCTCATTACCACAATAAATATAAAACGCGTCAATCGCTTCAGGAGGATTTGGCATCTTCCAAGGTCTACTACCTACACTCCAACAAATACCCTTTGATGTGGTCATAAATTTTGTCCCATAAGGTTGACAGGCAAATTTCTTCTCCCATTGTGTCATGGTTGGTGATGCCTCAGGTATTGATGCAATTGGACGCTTACACTGATACATATCATCATAACACCCTCCCTTTGTACACAACCCTGAACAGCCGCTTTTCTTACAAGCTTCTGCGCTTGTATGGATACATTGTTCACCTGATGCCCTCGTCTTATTTGCTGTTTTTGTCTTACCCAGGAAGGTGGAGAATATTACGACCCCAATAAGAAACAATACTCCAAGAGCGATGACTGATACTGTTTTACTAACACAAATTTTATCCGATTTTTTTTGAGTATCCATTTATAAAAGTTAAATAATATTTATTATCTACATATTTATCATAGTAGGCAGTAATAGTAAAAGTCAAACGAAATTGGGATATAATTGACTATGCGGAAAATTCAATTGACAAAACAGGGCTACGAGGATTTGACTCTGGAAGAGAAGAAAATGCAAGAGGATCGGGTTCTGGCTGTGAAGGAACTTCAAAGAGCTCGAGAAATGGGAGACCTGTCTGAAAATGCAGCTTACCGGGTGGCTCGTTCCCGTCTTTCAGGCTTAGATAATAGATTGCGACGAGTAAGAGGGATATTAAAATGGGCGGTGGTCATACAGGCTCCACTGAATGGGTTTGCGGATATGGGATCAAAAGTTGTTATCCACGACGGAAGCGAGGAGAGGGAAATTGTGCTTGTTGACGGCTATGAATCGGATTTCAGACGAGGAAAGATTTCGGTTTACTCCCCTATAGGGAAGGCACTACGAGGGAAGAGAGAAGGAGATAAAGTCACCGTTACAACCCCAAACGGGCAAGTTGTTTATTCTTTAGTAAGTATTAATTAATACGTTTGTCATCCCCGTGAACCTGCCTGCCGGCAGGCAGGAATCGGGATCCAGGCGCCTGGATTCCCTTCACGGTGAACTGAGGTTCAGGGTGAACCCGGCCTGCGCGGGAATGACATTTTGGATCTTGAATCTGCTCATTTTCTTTTTCGAATTACTCTCATCGAACTATGTGTTGCGATGGTGCTTTCCAGAAGGTAGGACCCTTTAAACAAAATTGTTCATAATCCCCTTCTTTTTAAAGAAAAAAACGTTCTTGAAAAGTAAAAACTTTTTTATGAAGCGTTCATTAAGCAGGTTCAAAATCCATGCGAATAGATATATTGTATCATAGGAGTATTAATTTTGCAAGAAGAGTTTTTTATATCTTCCCGACGAGATCAATCCCCGGCTTAAGCGTCTTACTCCCCGGATGCCATGAAGCGGGACACACCTCCCCTTTATGTTCTCTAACATAGATGGAAGCTTGGAGTTTGCGGTATATCTCGTCGATGTTTCGACCGATTGAGTTATCGTGCATGTCGATAGCCTTCAAAACTCCTTCAGGATCGATGATAAAAGTAGCTCTCCACGAGAGGCCCTCATCTTCTATATATGTTCCAAACGTTTTACAGACAGTACCTGTTGGATCGGCGGCCATAGGATATTGGACTGTTTTTATTACCGGAGAAGAGTCATGCCAGGCTTTATGTGTATATTTTGTATCGGTTGAAAAAGAAATTACTTCAGCCCCTAATTTCTTAAAATCATTATATTTTCGTGCGGCCTCCGCAAGCTCGGTTGGACACACAAAGGTAAAGTCCGCAGGATAAAAAAGAAGTACAAGCCATTTATCCGCATAATCTGAGAACTTTACTTTTTTAAACTCTTCGTTATGATAGATATCAAAAGAAAGATCGGGAATGGTTGAGCTAATAGTCATCATAGCAATCATTATACAGTATTTGACTTTATTTTTTTCAATTTTGCAACAAAAAAACCTTCCATTATTTCTGAAGGAAGAATGTAGCCGTTAGCCAGAGAAATGTTTTCTATCTTTACCTTTTCTAAAATGATGTTACCTTTTTCTTTTTCAAGAATCCAATCGATGACTTGTTCATTTTCCTCAGGCGAAAGGGTGCATGTAGAGTATACGATAGTGCCGCCAATTTTTATAGCGCTTA
Organism: uncultured Gammaproteobacteria bacterium; assembly: GCA_964364765.1. Classification (GTDB taxonomy): domain Bacteria; phylum Patescibacteriota; class Microgenomatia; order UBA1406; family GWC2-37-13; genus YC2-FULL-38-9. The sequence continues at coordinate 719 of CAYINK010000037.1, read as the reverse complement.
CTGCGGAGCGGAGCATCCACCGTTGCAGTTTACTCAAGTTTTTAACTTTTTTCAGGGACCAATGTGAATATGTTTTCGGATCGGTAACATTAAACTTCCCCTCCATCGAACAGGGGGCATCAAGCAATACTTTGTCAAAATACTCAGGATATTTGGTCCAGAGCGATTGACCTGGGATACGCGATGTTATTGTATTTACGACACCTTGCGTTAAAAGAACTGACTTCAATCGGTATATTCTGTTTGAGTCAATATCATTGGCGATTATTTCTCCCTTATTCTCCATCATTGCAGATATTTGTGTCGTCTTACTTCCCGGGGCCGCGGCCATGTCAAGAACTTTATCTCCATTTTGAGGATTAAGAATGAGTGCGGGAACCATGCTGGAAAGGGATTGGATATATATTTTTCCCTCTTTATAAAGAGAAGTCTCGGTTATTTGTTTTGAAGTTGCGGTTGGCAATAAAAGGGCGTCTTTATACCAAGATATTTTTTCATACGAAATTTTCAAACTATCCAGTTGTTTTATCACATCATGCGTCGTCGACTTGAGTGTATTTACGCGTATGGATATGGGCTTCTTTTTAAAAACATCCGAAATATTAATTTCGGGATAAAAAGAAGTTATTCGTTCAACAAAATCAACTGGCAATGGCATAAACACATTAGATATATTGCGTAATAAGCACTTTAACAATCCAGGCTAACTGATAAGGTTT
>CAYINK010000036.1:0-8464 GCA_964364765.1 uncultured Gammaproteobacteria bacterium | reverse complement strand
TATTCTTTAAGAGCTAATTGTTCGGCCACCTTGTGACTAATAGTGCCTGCATTTGTCAGTATTTCATACTCACTGAACCTGAGGAATGCATTAAGTTTTTTTACCCAATCTACCATCTTCATGGCTTTGCCGCGAGCGGCTTGCATTTCGGCGTAGTCGAGATACATGTTACCAATTAGATTCAGATGTGTGAGCTCCTTTTTGTCTAAATAGTTTTTAGCAATTATCACATCGCTCGGCATAATTTTACCCTGTGGAGAGCGACGCCATGAAGTAAGTCCCATTGTATCTTTTTTGCTATTTACCCTATTTGTTATTATTTCAGCGGCAGTACGACCGGTTATAGCAAAGTGGAGTTTGTTTTGTACTGTAGCGAAAAATTGTTTACTCTCATACGCTTTGAGTGAATAATCTATAGCTGTAGCATAAATATCGGTTATTTTTTGATATATCATCCGTTCGCTGGTGCGAATATCCTGTATCTCTTCATACAGTTCATCAAAATATCGCGTGCTAAATCTTGAGCCATATTTCATACGTTTACTATCTAATGCATAGCCTTTATGGATGTAGCTTTTGAGAATTCCCGTCGCCCATTGCCGAAATTGCGTACCTCTGGCTGAATTAACTCGATACCCAATAGCAACTATGGCTTCTAAACTATAATGTTTCGTTACATATTCTTTTCCGTCAGTGGCAGTTATCGAGTATTCCTCGATAACTGAAATAGGATCAAGTTCTTTTTCCAAAAATATATTTTTGAGGTGTAAAGAAATGTTATCAACACTACATTCAAAAAGTTGAGCGATTAATTTTTGAGTGAGCCAGATGTTTTCTTTGGCATACAACACTTCAATATTCACCGAGCCGTCCGCTGATTGATAAAAAGCGATTTGGTTGTCTGATAATTTTTTCATTATTCCCTCTATTTTACTCTTTTTCTCACAAAAAAGTTTTGGGAGAAGAGGAAGTGAGAAGTAATTCCCCTTGAAATAACATCTTTAAACTACTACAATACAGGTGTATGTTAACCATAAGCAAAAAATCAGATTACGCGCTTATTATAGTTTCTCAGCTGTCCCGCAAAAAAGACTATACTCCTCTCTCGGAGCTCATTGAGAATACCGATCTTCCTCGGCGGTTTTTAGCCCGGATAGCGGCCACTCTCGTGAGCAATAAATTGTTAATTAGCCGAGAAGGACGAGTAGGCGGATATATTTTATCTCCCACGATCCAATCCGTATCACTCTATGATTTTTTTCATATCTTTGAGACAAATATGGACTTCTTAAAATGTCTGAAAAAATCTCACCCCCGTTGCAAATACGAAAAAGTCTGTCAGCACCAGCATGGCATCCGTACAAAGCTCAATGATATTGTATTAAAACAGCTTAAATCGACCAAACTTGCGGATTTACTCAAACCATGCTTGATATAAAACACCTCAGATGTAGCGTCCAAAACAAGGTTATTCTGAAAGATTTTTCTTACACCTTCAAAGACAATATGGTGTATGTTGTCATGGGTCCCAACGGATCGGGGAAGTCTACCCTGGCAAACTGCATCATGGGACACCCCCATTATTCGTTAGATAATAAAAGCAAGATAATTTTGAATAAGAAAAACATAACGGTTTTATCCTCTGATAAGCGCGCAAAAGCAGGAGTATTTCTTTCCTTTCAGTCTCCTCTTTCCCTACAGGGGGTAACCGTATTTCAACTCCTCCGCGTAGCACTTGCAGGGAAACAAGATGCTTTTGAATTAAAAAAAGAAGTGATCGGAGAAGCCAAAAAATTAAAAATAAGAACAGACATCCTTGAGAGGTCATTAAATGAAGGTTCATCAGGAGGTGAGCGCAAAAAGATTGAAGTGCTCCAGGCGGCAGTTCTGAAACCAAAAGTTGCCATATTCGATGAGGTAGACACGGGGGTTGACGTGGATGCTTTGAAAACCATATCAACTTTTATGAAAACATTCAAAAAAAATAAAACAATTATCTTTATCACCCATAATTCCCGTATTTTAAAATACATCTCCCCGGACAAAGTACTCATCCTCAAAGAAGGCAGTCTGGTAAAAGAGGGGGGAAAAGAACTTCTGAGCGTCATTGAAGAAAAAGGATTTGAAAATTTGTAACTAATTTTATGTCAAAAGACAACTCCCTTGAATTTGAGTATAAGTATGGGTTCTCGATGCCGCAAAAAAATGTATTCACGGCAAAAAAGGGTTTGTCAGAAGATATCGTGCGGGGAATTTCCAGTCTCAAATCTGAACCCGCATGGATGTTGGATTATCGTGTAAAAGCATATCATTACTTCCTATCAAAAAAGATGCCACCGTGGGGAGGGGATCTTTCCAAGATAAATTTCGACGATATCACTTATTTTATCCGCGCAACGGATAAGCAAGTAGGGACTTGGGAAGAACTTCCTGATGAAATTAAAAATACGTATGACCGCATAGGGGTACCCGAGGCTGAAAAAAAATTCTTAAGCGGAGTGAGCGCTCAATATGAATCAGAAGTGGTGTATGAAAGCATGCATAAGGAATTGGATAAAAAGGGAGTTATATTTTGTGACATGGACACGGGATTGCGCAAACATCCGGAATTGGTGAAAGAGTATTTTGGTACCTTGATTCCCTATACAGATAATAAATTTGCGGCGTTAAATTCATCCGTATGGTCGGGAGGATCATTTGTCTATATCCCCCGCGGAGTGAAAGTAAATCTGCCTCTTCAGGCATATTTCCGCATGAATGCTGAGCGCTTTGGTCAATTTGAAAGAACACTCATCATAGCCGAAGAAGGATCTTACGTCCATTACATCGAGGGCTGTACTGCCCCCATCTATACCAAAAGCTCTCTTCATAGTGCAGTTGTGGAAATTTTTGTGAAAAAAAATGCACGAGTGAGGTATACCACGGTCCAAAACTGGAGCAAAAATGTTTTTAATTTGGTGACCAAACGGGCGGTTGCAGAGGAAGACGCCATCATGGAATGGGTTGACTGCAACTTGGGAAGTCAGGTAACCATGAAATATCCGGCCGTCTATTTGAAGGGTGAGCGTGCACGCGGTGAAGTGTTATCGATTGCTTATTCGGGGGCGGGCCAACATCAGGACGCAGGTGCCAAGATGATTCATTTTGCACCAAATACTTCTTCAAGAATCATTTCAAAATCCATTGCCAAAGACGGAGGACGGACTTCATATCGGGGACTCGTACAAATTATGCCGGGAGCTAAAGACTCCTCTTCGTATGTATCATGTGATGCATTACTCCTTGATCCGGAATCTAGGTCTGATACGTATCCCACGATGCGCATCAAAGAACAGGATGTGGAGGTCCAACACGAGGCAACCGTTGAAAGGATCGGGGAGGAAAAATTATTTTATCTGCAATCCCGCGGTATTAGTAAACCGGATGCCGAAGGGCTTCTCGTGAATGGTTTTATCAGTCCGGTTGTGAAGGAGATTCCCCTTGAATACTCAATTGAACTAAATCGTTTAATCAATTTAGAAATGTCAGGGAGTGTTGGGTAATCATTTATCATACAGCATGAAACTTGTAACATTTAAACACATAAAAAAGGAATCCGAGAAGCGCGTAGCTTTTGAAAAACCTGGAAAATATATTGTTTTTTTTCACAATCTTTCAGGAGAGCTCGTATTTGACATACAAGAAAAGGGAGTTGATCTTGATATATACGGATTGTATACGGGGCATAAAAAAGATTCGTTTAAAGTGAAAACGGTTCAACATCACCGCGTTCCCGGTTCACAGTCAAATCTTCTTATCAAAGGTGTTTTTGATGATGAGTCGGTGTTTCTCTATGAAGGGATGATACGGATTGAAAAATCGGCCCGAGGCTCACACACATACCAAAAAAATCAAAACCTTCTTTTATCACCCCAGGTATTTGTCAGTTCTAAGCCGTACCTGGAGATTTTAGCCAATGATGTATACTGCACCCACGGTTCAACGACCGGAAAACTCAACAAACAGGAGCTGTTTTATATCCAGACGAGAGGTGTAGATATAAAGAAATCGGAGAATATTATGATAAATGGATTTATCGAAAATATGTTTTCCAAAATATCTGAGTCAGGAATTCATGAGATAGAGTCATATAAATATTCTATACTTAAGTCTTATGCTTAACCCGGACGCAATAAAAAAAGACTTTCCTATTTTTCAAAATATACCCGGATTGGTTTATCTTGACTCAACAGCCACCTCTTTAAAACCTAAATCTGTCATAAAAAAACTTCGGGAATATTATGAAACGTATTCCGCAAATATTTATCGGGGGATTTATCACCTATCCGAACGAGCAACGGAGGAGTACGAAAAAACGAGAGAAATTATTGCAGAATTTATTCACGCAAAGAGTTCTGACGAAATAATCTTTACCCGCAACACATCCGAATCCCTAAATCTCTTAAGCTATTCTCTGGGGGAACAAATCATAAAAAAGGGGGACGAAATAGCTACCACCATCATGGAGCACCATTCGAACTTCGTTCCCTGGCAACAGCTCCTCATAAAAAAAGGAGGGAAATTATCAGTCATTAAACTTGATACAGAAGGAGAGCTCGATGTGGAAAACCTGGAAAAATATATTTCAAAAAAAACGAAAATTCTGTGTCTTACCTACGTCTCAAACGTTCTGGGGATGGCAAACGATATTAAACAGATTATAAAAAATGTAAAAAAAATCAACCCCTCCATCATAACTATAGTTGATGCGGCGCAGGCAGTGCCTCATCGGAAAGTGGATGTGCAGGATTTAGGATGTGACTTTTTAGCATTTTCAAGTCATAAGATGTTGGGCCCCACGGGAGTAGGAGTGTTGTGGGGACGAAAAGAATTGCTGGATGCTATGCCACCTTTTCTCTATGGAGGAGAAATGATATCGGAAGTCCATGTCCGCAATACCAAATTCAAAGATGCCCCCCATAAATTTGAAGCGGGGACACCCCCAATTGCAGAAGTCATCGCTCTTAAGGAGGCGGTATTCTATTTAAAAAAAGTGGGATTAAAAGAGATAGAAAACCACGAAAGAAAACTGGTGGCCTACGCAATAAAAAGATTGGGGCAGGAATTTAAAAATCTTCATGTGATAGGACCAAAAAATGCCGAAAACAAAGGTGGCATTCTAAGCTTTCATTTTGATAGATATCACCCTCACGACGTGGCACAAATCTTATCCGAAAAAAATATTTGTGTACGCGCGGGAAATCACTGCGCCATGCCCCTCCATGAAGAACTGAATCTTTTGGCAACCGTACGGGCGAGTTTTTATCTTTACAATACTGTATCTGATGTTGACGCATTGATTGCAGGTCTTCATGATGTTTGTCGAATTTTAAAATAATTAAAAGCTATGACCATATACCAGGAAGTCATATTGGATCATGCGGAAAACCCTCGAAATACGGGAAATATCCAAAATCCAACCAAATCAGTCATTGTTTATAACCCTTTATGTGGTGATAAAATCAAGATGGATGTTCTGATAAAAAAAGACAAAGTGGTAGACGTGCGGTTTCAGGGGAAAGGATGTGCCATATCGAAGGCGGCTTCATCGCTTATGACTCAATGGGTGAAGGGAAAGACAAAAGAAGAGTTGAAGAAGATGACAAAAAAAGATATGATGAATCTATTGAAGATTGAGCTTGGTCCCAACCGGATCAAATGTGCGCTTTTGCCTCTTGAGGCATTGCAAAAATTATTAATTTAATTCAGAAAATATGGATCCAAATGATGTCATTGACTCGAAAAATCCTTCAGGACCGGTCAAAATTAACAAACTGACAGTTTCGGTAGACAGAAACCTGTGTATCGGTGCCGCGACCTGCATCGCGGTTGCCCCAAAGACCTATGTGCTTGATTCTGAAGCTAAAGCAATCATACTCAAAACTGCAGTCGAAGAAACAAGTGAAACGATAATTGATTCAGCAAAAGCTTGTCCGGTGGCCGCAATTATCATAACCGACGAAAACGGACAGCGCATTTTTCCCAACTGATTATGCCTCAATATTTATGGAAAATTGGCGGTGAGGCCGGATTTGGAATTCTCACCACGGGAACTTTTTTCTCAAAAATCGCAAGCCGTTTGGGGTATTTTATTTTTGATTATATCCAGTACCCTTCTCTTATCAGAGGTGGACATAATACTTATAACGTCGGTTTTTCGGATGAACCGGTATATAGCCTCAAACAGACCATAGACATGTTGGTTTGCTTAAATAAAGATACTTATACATTTCATAAAGATAAACTCGGACCAAATAGTCTGATAGTGTACGATAAAGATGAGTTTGAAATTGCAGATCCTGTAATTAAAATACACATTCCTCTTAAAAAAACCTTATCTGAACTGAAGGGACAGGTTGTCATGAAAAACACGATTGCACTTGGGGCGTCATTGGCTTTGCTCGGTGCTGATATCACGGTATTGCATGAACTCCTTATGTCACAGTTCGGGAGAAAAGGGGAGGCAATTGTGAATGTCAATAAACAGTTTTCTGAAGCTGGCTATACCTATGTTTTGACAAACTATAAAGAACATATTAAACCCCTGCTAGTAAAAAGGGAAAATCCTTCTCAACTTGTGATAAGTGGAAATGAGACGTTCTCTCTTGCCGCCTCAGTTGCCGATTGCCGGCTGTACGTTGCCTATCCCATGACACCCTCTTCGACCGTCCTCACTGTGCTTGCCGGATGGCAGGGAAAAACAAATATGGTTGTGCGCCATGCAGAGGATGAAATTTCTGTTATAAATACGGCGCTCGGTGGGTCACTTGCAGGTGTTCGTACATCGGTTGGTACTTCAGGGGGGGGATTTGCCCTCATGGTGGAGTCAATATCGTTTGCCGGTATTGCGGAAATTCCCATCGTCATATTTCTTGCTCAACGATCGGGTCCTGCAACGGGTATGCCTACATGGACCGAACAGGGAGATTTATTATTTGCAATCCATGCGGGTCATGGAGAATTTCCTAAAATTGTGCTTGCGCCAGGTGATAACGATGAGATGTTTGAATTGACTATGAAAGCCTTTGATTTGGCAGATATATATCAGGTTCCGGTGATAGTCATGTCAGATATGTTACTTTCAGAGTCACACCGGAGTCTTTCAAAGGATCTTGTTGAAAAGCACATAAAGGAGTACAAACCAAACAGGGGAAAACAAATTAATTCAGTCGATCAATCTCCCTACCTCCGCTACCGGATTACCGATGATGGGATATCTCCGCATCTCATTCCCGGAGCTGAAGGAGCATACTATCAGTCAAACTCATACGAACATCTGGAAGATGGACACACCACTGAGGAAGCTTTGGACCGCATTAATCAAGTAGATAAACGGGCTCGTAAAACACAAACGTACCTCAAGTCACATTTTTCACCCCCCACCGTCTACGGAGATATGGATAGTGCGGAAATCGTTTTTCTTGCTTGGGGATCAACCAAGGGACCGGTACGGGAAGCACAACGCCTCCTGGAGAAAAAAGGAAAAAAGACCGCCCTTCTTCATTTTACCCACCTGTTTCCTATGGATAAAGAAACGGTTTTACCATTTTTTAACAAAGAAAAGAGATATATTCTTGTTGAGAATAATTCAACGGCCCAATTTGGAAAACTATTGAGAATGGAGTTGGGTGTTGACTTAAAAGAAACAGTACTTAAATATGATGGGCGGCCCATCTCAATGGAGGAGATAGTTAATTTTATTTTGAAATAATTTATGTCAACTATACAGGATTTTACCGGCTATCAACCCACCTGGTGCCCCGGGTGCGGCAATTGGGGGATCGGGGTGGCGATTAAATCGGCGCTGGTTCAAATGGGATTATCCCCATCTTCAGTATTTGTATCATTTGGCATTGGATGCTCCGGTAATATGAATGATTTTCTGAGCGCGTATGCTAGCCATGGACTTCATGGAAGAGCTTTACCTGTTGCTATCGGATTTAAACTTTCCAATCATAAGATGAAGACGATTGTAGTTGCGGGGGACGGTGATTTTTATGGTGAGGGAGGCAATCATTTTCTCCATGGGTGCCGGGGAAATCATGACATTACCGCAATTATTCATGACAATAGCGTGTACGGATTAACTACGGGACAGGTTGCGCCAACTGCGGCAAAGGGCTATAAATCAAAATCGACACCAACCGGCATCATTGAAACTCCGGTAAATCCCTTAAGTTTTGCCATAACTCAAGGGGCTACGTTTGTTGCTCAGGCTTTTGCGGGCAATGCTCCTCATATGATTGAGACGATGAAATCAGCATTTCAACATAAAGGATTTTCAATTGTAAATGTTCTTCAGCCATGCGTTACCTTCAATAAAATAAACACCCATCCCTATTACATGCAAAAATCATACAAACTGGGGCCGGATTACCTGCCCAACGATAAAGTTGCGGCACTCGGAAAAGCTCTTGAATTCCAC
>CAYINK010000035.1:0-8617 GCA_964364765.1 uncultured Gammaproteobacteria bacterium | reverse complement strand
GTATATCTCATCCATCTCGCTTTTTTTCTTCTCTTTGGTCTGGGCAAGCACCACTCTTGGATATCCTCCATACATCATATATTCCTCAAGAAGATTCTGCGCTACGGTTGTCTCCAGAGAAAAAAAATCCTGTAGCTTATCTCCATATTTATAATCTGTCTTATAATTAATGAATTCCCTATAGCTAATCGGTTCTATATTAAATATCTGTTTTCTTCCCGAGAGTGATTCTTTCATTCTTGCTTTGAGATCTAGACTCCCGGAACCCGAAACAATAAATTTATAGGGAAGATTCATGTCGTAAATTCCTTTAAGAAAAAGTCCCGCATCTTTCTTTCTTTGAATTTCATCTATAAACACAAACGCCTGCGTTTCTCCCACCTGTAAACGTATATAATTAATGAGTGCTGTTTGAGACGTAAAGAATTGTTTATCGTGTTCTACGTCAAGGTTGAGAAAAATTGTCTTTGCTTCTTTTGTCTTCAGGTTATTTTCTAATAATCGCATGAGATATGTTTTACCCACTTGACGTGGGCCCATTAAAACAGTTATCTCGGGTTCGTTGAGGTGTTTTTCTAGAGAATGGAATATGGTTCTTTTGATCATACTTATATATTAACACCATATTTCTAGAAGTCAAGTGCTTATTTTATGGTAATATATCGTGCCACCAGGCTCATTAACTCTGGATTACTCCCCCCTCTCAAAACCCTCCTCCGTTTAAACTACGGTGAGCAGGTACGCTCTTAAAATATCCCCATCACGCATCTTCCTAGGTATATACTAAAAAAACCATTTGCGCTTGTTTTTTCAGTATCCATCCATCTAATCCACTTTTTCGCCCTAATTGGTCTACAAACTGGAGTAAGATGAATATATACTAAAATCGTGGACATATATAAAAAAGTATTTCTGAGTGTTATTGTTTCCGTTTGTATTTTTATAGTTGGTTTTGCGAGTCGAGATTTTATCATCAATAAGAATACATCTAAGACTCCCACCGATTCAAAAATAAAAAACATTCTTCTTCCTGAGCCGAAAGACGGAAAATATAAAGTAATAGGGGTCATCGATGGAGATACGGTTACGCTTGAAACCGGAGAGAAATTTCGATACATCGGAATAGATGCTCCTGAGGCTAATGAGCGTTGGGGACCCGAGGCAAAAGAATTTAATAAAACCTTAGTTCTGAACAAAAAAGTGAGGGTGGAGCTCGATCGAACAAATCTTGATAAATTTGGGAGGATTTTGGGTTATGTTTGGGTGGATACCATATTGGTAAATGAGGCCATGATTGAACGAGGATATGCCAAAATGAGCATTATGAAGGGCGAGGCAAAGTTAAAATATTTCGACCGTCTACAAAAAGCTGAGGATTGGGCACGGCAAAATCATGACGGGTTATGGTTTGATGAATGGATAGATCCTTCGCCGTAAAATCATGATAATTTATAGATCCTCAAAAATTCATCCGCGCTTACGATTTGGATCTTTTTAATTTTGCGTAGCGGTAAAATATGTTTTGTATCCCCTGTTATCAGGTAACCGGCTCGTGCTTCAGTCGCACATTCAAGTATGTGGTTATCTGCCTTATTCTCCTTAATTTGAGTGATACGTTGCTTTGGATGAACGAGTGTAAATGTTTCAGTTATGGCATCTTCTACTTTTGCTATATCGATTAGGGAATAAGAAAATTTACGATATAAAACCTCCTTGATTTCAAATAGGATGTAGGGAGAAATGGAGGCTTGGATCTTACGGTCAATTACAAGGCGGAGTATTGCCCTTGGTTTGCCTCCAAACAAAATAGCGGAAATAATAATATTGGTATCTAACACGACTCCAGTCATGAAGTATTCTTACGATAATCGTCGATAATACGTTCCAGTTCTCGCTCTTTTAGTTTTGTTTTTTTCGCACTTACCCCCCCTTGAGCAAATATGTCAGCCCACATTTCCTGCCGCTTCATATATGAAACAATGGCGATGCGGATAAGATCGGAGCGCGAAGAAAATTGCTTTTTCGCAACTTGATCCATGAGGGTCACGAGATTTGATGGTAATGAAATGTTGAGTGTTTGTGCTTTCATATACAATTATGATACAAGTATTGTATGTGTCTGTCAAGAGGAAAATTATTCTTTAATGCCTCTTGACAAATTTAATGTAATATTATATATTTAATGCATATGCAACAAATCGTCACCATCACTGATCAAGGACAGATAACCATCCCCGCCTCTATGCGCCGGGCCATGTCTCTTAACCTGTATAACAAAGCCCTCGTGAAAATTGAAAATAAAATAATTATGGTTGAGCCCATTGTTGATCTTTTATCTTTGGGGGGGTCCCTCATGAACAAATCAAAGAAGCACGAGGATATTGACAAAATTATTGAGCTGGAGGAGAAATCAATCTCAAAGATGATTACATAATCCTATGAAGAAATATTTTCTTGATACGAATGTCATCTTGCGTTTTTTGCTTAAGGATAATGAAAAATACTATAATCAAGCTCGGGGTTATTTTGAAAAGGCAAAGAGGGGAGAAATAGAATTAAACCTCATTCCCGAGGTCTTATTTGAAATTGATTATGTACTGAGGGGTGTTTACTCTCTCACAAAAGATGAAGTCGTTGACATCCTCTTAAAACTAATAAAAACACCCTATCTAGCAATTTCCAATCGGGGAGTGCTCATCACTACGGTTGATAAATATCAATCTACCCACGTTGATCTATTCGATGTCTACCTATATTACTATTCGTTGAGTAAGGGTACAGAGGTTCTTTCATTTGATAAGGACTTTGAGAAGATTATGAAAAAATAGTTCCTACTCCCTCCTCTCAATATCCTACTTCGTTAAAACTTCCCACTTCGCCCTCCAAGTAAGCCTGGTTGAATTTGTTGTATACTATACTTATGAAAATCCCCAAATCCCTCCACCACTTTTTCTGGGACGTGGATGTAAAAAAACTCGATTCGAAAAAAAAACCTTATTTTATTATTAACAGGCTCCTTGATAAAGGGGATATTGAAGCTGTACGGTGGGTAAAAAATACGTTTGACTCCGAACAAATACGATATACACTGGAAAATATGAGGGATTTTTCGCTACGCAATGGTTCGTTTTGGGGACTTATTTATCATATTCCCATTTATAAACTTAAATGTTTCCAGGAACCCTATCTCACCACGCGCAAAACACTTTGGCCCTATTAGGCAAAAGTGGAATTCTCAACACGGCATATATGGCTGGCGGCTCTGCATTAGCTCTTCAACTTGGTCACCGTGTTTCTCTTGATTTTGATTTTTTTTCAGAAGGCGAATTCAATTCTTCTCAAGTTAACTCATCGCTTAATGCGGTAGGAAAATACTCTGTTAGCAATGAAACCCCAAAAACTATGGTTGGTATATTTAATGATGTAAAATTTAGTCTGTTTCATTATCCATATCCTCTCATAGCTCAAACAAAGAAATTTCTCAGGATTGGGTTGTCCTCCCTAGAAGACATAGCCGCAATGAAACTAGTGGCAATTACTGATCGTGCAACAAAAAAAGACTACATTGATCTTTTTGTTTTGGCAAAAAAATATCCAATAGAACACATGTTTGATTTTTACGAAAAAAAATACCACCTTCTTCAGCCAAATTTATTTACCCTGATAAAAAGCTTACAATTCTTTTCAGAGGCGGAAGAAACTGACATGCCGAAAATGATTGAAAAAATAAACTGGGAAGGGATAAAAAAATTCTTTCAAAAAGAAGTCATTAAATTGGCAGAAAAATATTTGTAATATGTTACTCCCTCCTCTCAAAATAAGCCTTAAGAATATCCCTCGCAATAGGTCCGGCAACATCGGAGCCCTGACCGCCTTCTTCAACGAGAACTGTCAACATGATCTCGGGATTGTCAAACGGGGCAAAGACGGTGAACCAGGCGTGGGGAATGCCGGATTTGCCATGGGATTCGGCAGTACCTGTCTTACACCCTGTTTGTATTTTAGTTTTTAGACCTGCGCTATTTGATGCGGTGAAGTCAAACAGCGGCCAACCCGTTCCCCCAGGACTACACGCCTGCTTCATACCCTCATGGATGATACCGAATGTTTTGGGAGAAACATTTAATTTTTTACATTTTGGCTCTTCATTTTTCAGAAGAGTTGGTTGACAGAGATTCCCCCCATTGGCAAAAGGAAGAACTCCTCGGGCAATTTGTATCGGGGAAAGAAGGGTGTATCCTTGACCAATTGCTGTATTATAGGTGTCACCCAAATACCAACGCTCTTTCAATATTTCACTTTTCCAAAAAGAGGAAGGAATAAGCCCCTCAGCTTCGTCAAATCCGATATTTGTCTTTTCACTCAATCCAAACACACTCGACCATTTTTTCATCCCCTCAGGACCCAACGCTTCTCCTGCTTTATAAAAATAAATGTCGTTTGATCTACGTATGGCTTTTACCATGTCAACCGGTCCTTCGGTCTTTCCATATTGCAAAAAATACCAGTTGCCAAAGAAGAGGGGCCCTGCTTTGATACTGCCATTATCTTCGATAATCGTGTCTTCCGTCATCTTTTTCTCTTCCAAGACCCCAGTGGCTACAAATACTTTAAAAAGTGATCCTGGGGGATATGTTGCTTCAGTTATACGATTAAAAAGCGGCTTGGTCGGGTCGGTGAAATAATCTTCAACCCCCACGTCCCCATCTTCAAATTTCTGAGGGTCAAAAGAAGGGGTGGATGCGAAAACAAGTACTTCTCCCGTTGCCGGTTTCAACCCGACGACCGCGGCCTTTTTTGTTTTTATTGCCTCATAGGCTTTATTTTGAAGATCATGATCGATTGCAAGTTGTACCGTGTTACCGTCGCGGGGGGCGATGACGGTGAGTGTTCTCAGATAATTGCCATGGGCGTCTACTTCAATCAGTTTCTTTCCGGCAACTCCCCGGAGTTCACACTCATATGCTTTTTCAATCCCCTTTTTTCCTACCTTATCCCCGGGGATTAATTTATTGATGCAGTTATCATTTTTCAAGTCTTGCGCATCCGCGCTTTGCCGGTAGCCGAGAAGGTGTGCCGTCTCCTCGCGTGCAAGATACGTGCGGGGAGACATGATCCTCTCTTTTTTTGTTTCCACATCCCCTTTTTTATTTTCAGCTAATATAAACCCTTTACGATCCAAGATTTTCCCCCGCATGGGCTCAATTACAATTTCCCTTATCCTGTTTTCCTCGGAAAGACGACGATAATAGGTCCCCTTTACGATGGTAAGTTGAAAAAGGCGAAGGATGAGGATGAGAAAAGAAAGCGCAACAAGGATAATAAATAGATAAAGTAGCACAACATGATGGAGGCGTGGGTGGGTGCCAAAATGGGTATCACCCAGATCAACCCTATGGAAAACAGGAATATGTTTGGGAAACAGTCGTTTCATTTTTTTGCTCTTTTGATTATAATCTAAGAGATATTCAAATCACAATGACCAATACTACCAATAAGCCAATGTCCAAATCCCAATGTCCAATCTCCAAAACCCAATTAATAATGTCTAAACATTTGGAAATTGTTTTCTTTGGTTATTGGCTATTGGATATTGGTAGTATTGGAAATTGAAATAATATATGTATAAACTCGTCCTCATTCGTCACGGCATAACTTCTTGGGCTACCCGTTTCACCGGGTGGACAGATGTCGACGTAATGCCCGAGGGAATTGAGGAAACGAAAAAATATGCAAAAAGGCTGAAGGAAATGGGCTACTCGTTTGACCTTGCCTACACTTCTTACTTAAAACGAGCAATCCGTACCCTCTGGACCGTGCTTGATGAAATGAATCTTTTGTGGATTCCTATGATTAAAGATTGGCACATGAACGAACGCCATTATGGAGCGCTCCAGGGCCTCAACAAAGTTGAGGTTGCACAAAAATATGGAGAAGAACAAGTAAATATATGGAGAAGAAGTTATGACACCCCTCCACCGAAACTGGAGCTTTCCGATCCCCGCCATCCATCAAACGATGTGAAATATATGGGTATTGATCTCTCCACTCTCCCCACCGGCGAATCTCTAAAAGATACGATTGAGAGGTTTCTTCCCTATTGGAAAGAGATAGTGGAACTGGAGATAAAAAAGGGAAAAAATATCATCGTTTCTTTACATAGTAATACGTTGCGGGCACTTATTATGTATTTAGACAATCTGAATAAAGAAGAGATTATGAAAGTGAATGTCCCCTACTGTATTCCTCTCGTGTACGAATTAGGAGAGGACTTAAAAGCTAAAAAACATTACTATTTGGCGCCGGATGAAGAAGTGGCGCGGGTTATTGAGAGCATTAGAAATCAAGCAAAATCGAAATAAAAACAATGACCAATATTACCAATGTCCAATAGCCAATCAACAATGTCCAATTTCCAAATCATGAGGCTAAAATGTTTTTATTTTGGGTATTGGAAATTCTCTTTTTTGGAGATTGGTAATTGGTAGTATTGGATATTGTACTATGGTAATAATTCCCTCCCTCGTCGAAAAAACCCCCGAAGACCTTTTTTTTGTCATACAAAAACTAGCCCCTCACTATCAACAATTCCAGGTGGACATTGAAGATGGAATATATATCCCCAATAAAACACTTTCTGTTTCTGATATACAAAAATATTTGTTACACAATACTCCTCCCAAAAATCTCACATACGATTTTCACCTCATGGTAAAAGAATATGAAGAAGAAATTAAAAGGATTGACGGGCTAAAAGGCGCCCTCACTATTCAATCAATTTTGGTCCACACATCTTTGAAACCAGACTATCAAATGTTATGCAAAAAATATTCCCATTTTACTTTCGGATTAGTGATTAATCCTCAGGAGGAGGTTGGGATAATTACCTCACAGTATAACTTGAATAATGTTCCTATTATTCAAATAATGACTGTTATCCCTGGCCCGCAGGGACAACCCTTTATCCCTGAAGCGTTACAGAAAATTGAACAGTTAAGAATTACGGGTTTTCGTAATAAAATTTATCTTGATGGAGCAATAAATGAAAAGACAATTCCGATCATTAATGCTCTCAAATATAAGCCCGATGTTTTATGTCCGGGGAGTTATTTGGCAAAGACGGATGAATTAAAAAATCACGTGGATTATTTAAATATATTGTAATGTAGAGACGGGGCATGCCCCGTCTCTACGGAAGAAGTAACTGCATCAAACCAGGTTTATTTATCACCGCCCAAAAATCCTCCCACCCCAGTTTCCCATCATTATTAAAATCAAGCGGTAAGAGCGGCTTGAACGTAACCTTATTCCTGTCTTTTTTAAACGTAATATGTGCCTGCCGCGGCAGGTAATAAGGCTTTAATGCGACTATTCGATAGGTTCGCCCGATCACAATATTCTGCACCTCACTCACTACTCCTTTACTTTTTTCAATCTGTATTCCTCTTTTTTTATAGATGAGTCCCTCTTTCTCGTCATATATTTGTATCTCCATATCCCGACTGTTGGATATAAATTTGGGGAATAAAGAAGCCTCAAAATCGATTTTAGGAAGAGGAAGAATTTCAAACTTCCACGGTTTTGTTTCGGCAATAATTTCGTTGTTTTTCTTTAGCGCTATTTTTATCGCATGAATTCCTTCTGCTGTTTTATTTGTTTTAATGAATATCGACGCTTCCATCTCCCGATTCGGCTCTCCGTCTTTGATGTCAGAAAAAAAATACTCAAAAGGTATGGGCTGATAATTGGTAATTGATAATTGATAATTATCCTTTTCATCCCATATTGCCTGCCCGACATTTTTTAAGGTAAGAGTAAAGTGATAATTAGAATTAGCAACGATTTCACGCGGAAAAGATTGTTCGATTGCTCCTTTTTCAATTATTTCCGGCTCTCCTTTTTCTTTAAGAATCTCCTTTACTGTGTCAAACTGTGGATAAAAAGATTCCTCTCCCTGATGTTTCCAAGAAAATCCTAAAAATGGCTCTGATTGATAGTTGAAGACAAAGGGTGTAACCGCAACTACTCGGTTATCTGGTCCCCATACGTTTTCATAAGCGATTTGAAAATTGTTCGCAGTATACCGATTGTTTTTCCACCCAGTTTCGGTGATAAATACGGGTAGTTCTTTTGAAATGCCGAGATTTTTTAATAACGAAAGTTCCCACTCATATCCTCGAATGCTTTTTCGCCCCGTGTCCCACGGGCTTCCTGAAAATCCGGGATTGGGATAGGAATGACTTGCCCAACCATCAATATTATTGAAAATTGATAATTGATAATTGATAATTTGTCTTATAAATATCTCTTCGTCTTCATACGTTGTAGGATAATGGGGTGCTGAGGCGTCAAACCCCGCTAACATGATAAAAAAATCTTTGTTTTTTTCTTTTAATTTTTGGGCAAAGACACTTGCAACTTTTCCATAGCTTTCCGGGTCAACTTCTCCTCCCCATTCAGTTGCATGGTTAGGCTCATTGAAGAGAACGATGTACCTTTTTTTTATTACCCAGTTGAGAGAGTCCAAAAATTCAACCCATGTATCTGCATCTTTTTCCTCGGGACGGCGCCAGTTCTCCCCTTCGGGTTTTGTTGAAAGGCGAATGATGGGAATGAG
>CAYINK010000034.1:0-8672 GCA_964364765.1 uncultured Gammaproteobacteria bacterium | reverse complement strand
GTTTATCTTTCATGTGATTAGATGAAAATGATAATAGACCGGTTTGGCGAGAAATAAAATCTACGTCATGTTACGTAACATATTATTAAACATATTTCGTTATTGCAACTGAAAATGGGTTATATATCTCCTGTTCCTCCTAATACTCTTTCGCGAAGAAGATCTTCCATAAGTTCTGGGTGATGTAATCTATCGAAAGCAAAATTTCTCATAAACTGTCCGAACTTTGAATTGGGATTAAATGTCCCTTCTCTCATTTGTCTCATCTTCTCAACTAAAAGCAAGGCCGCACCGGGTCCTCCCATATACCCGCGCCCACGAAGCCACCCTATTACTGCAACAAGTGCCCCATTTATATTGGACACATCCATATAGGGCAAATCCGCGTCTGGAATAGTAACAATTAAGTTATCATCCTCAATATTTTTTCTATTAGTATCCATTGTTAATACGGCGAAAGGGTACTTAAATTCATAAAGAGGTATTGGAACACTTTTCTGACCAAAGTAGGAGACGTCAATCATCGTTTCAGGCTCAATGCCTGAATTTTTCAGATGATCTTTTCGTAACTCCCTTTCCATGTCATTAAGGAAGGAAAACTGTTCATGGTACTGAGTTAATAATGGTTTATATATTTCGATGTTATCCCTTGTCACATCGATCCCGCAAGTTACGTGATAAAATCCAGATTGAACTTTCATATTCTCTCTAAATGTGTTTTTAATAGCCTTCCATTCTTCTTCCTTTTGCATATTTACATACTCTATAGCACTAAGTAAAGCGTCAATGGGAGGAATAATATTTTTTGAATATTGTAGAATAGCATCTCCTCTTCGCTTATTATCCCCTTCTGCATCAACTAAATGTGGCGGCCATTTTGTTAGATCTCCCTGCTCATTTCCTTCTCGCCCCAACATGATTTGCCGCCAGCTACCTTCTTTTATAAAATCCTCTTCACTTATTTCTCTTTGATTTTTCAGTGTAGCCTCAGTTGCTCCTGTCCGAGTAATATAAGCACCTTCTTTATTTTGGATCAGAGGACCATTTTTTGAATAATCAATGAGCTGTTTTCTTATATTTTTTGCTATACAACTTACTATCGCCTCATAATTTTCTTCAGTAAGTGAAATGTTTTGATCAATTAATCCCATCTGTAATACGTTGTTTTTTAATGTTGGATCAAGCGCCTGCATGGCAGTTGCCTCAGCGATGTATTTAATGACTTTGTCCGTAAAATTGAGGTTTACTATACTATGAAGCTCCGTTCTCCCAGGAGGCAGTTTCATTTCAGGAGGAAGATTTACTTGTTCAATCCACGGACCAAGCGCCATAAATACATCGGTCGCTTCAATTATTTGAAGTTCACCGCCACGTCTAACTGACATCTTAACATATCCTTCTTTTGATGGAGTAATGCCTGCTATTTCGGAATCTAGCTGCACATTCGGATAATCTAGCTTTTCTTGCGCAAGATATAATTTCCCGCCAGGACGGGAAAAAAGAGCACTATTCCACATAGGAGAAAGGTAAGAATATTTCTCGTCCCTCATATCATCCAAATTATCTTGATTTAAGAGAATATTAGGAGGGCTTTCACCTATAATTTTTTTCAGATAAGAATCATCAGCTGACAAAGGAAAATCAAAGGAGACATCGTTTAACCTCCCAATAAGCTTTGATGTTGCTCCTAGCTGAAGATCAGTTTTTTCAAGAAGATATCCGGTTGCTTCTGTTTCAAGATGTGCTAATCCATAAAATATCAAGCCTAAACCAACAATTGTTTGCCAGATACGAGGGCTATCAGCATGCAGAAGAAGACGAAAGTATTCATTACTTAATAGAGCATTTCCACCCTTTTCTTTTGTTAAGACATGTACGCTTTCTTCCCCGTAATTTTTTGAAAGGAAGTGTGCACCAGATATACCTGCCGGACCTCCCCCTCCAACAAAAACAAAAGACAGGTTTACTACCTCAGTCATATATTAAGAAGACAGTATACTATACCAATTATCTCACTAAAGAGTATAATATTGGCTATGTTGTACGCCCTTCTCGGAAGTAATGCTATCATGATTCTTTCCTTCGTACTGCGCTACAAAACATTCCCCCCTCAAATACCCCTATTTTATACTCATTCAATAGGTGAGGATCAGTTGGGCGAGTGGTGGATGATCTTTTTCCTTCCTCTCCTATTGAATGTGTTTGTATTGATGAACCGTTTTATTTACCGGAAATTTTTTATCAGCAATACATTTGTTGCACAAATGATATATTATCTCAATCTGTTTCTCATGGTTTCCTTCACTCTGATATTTATAAAAATTGTCTTGATGGTCAGTTGATATGGATAGTATTCTTGCTCTATTATTTGCAATCCTTATTTCATATGCCGTGACTCCCTATGTGATTGCTTGGGCAGTAAAACATAACCTGGTAACCGACCGCACAAAACGCACCCATCCTGCCCATACCCATGAAGGCATTGTCCCCCGCGGAGGAGGAGTCGCCATATTTATTGCAATCCTTCTGGTAACTGTTCTTTTTCTTCCCTTAAACAAAATTATGATCGGCATTTTGATTTCCAGCTTTCTCTTACTTATTGTGGGTTTATTGGATGACCGTTATGACCTCTCGCCTTACCTCCGTTTTGGAGCAAATATTTTAATTTCAGCTATCGTTATAGGGTTTGGCCTAGGAATTCCTTTTGTTTCAAACCCTTTTGGGGGAGTTGTGTGGCTTGACCAGTGGCGGATAGTTTTTGACTTCTTTGGAAAGCACTCTATCCTCGTCTTCGCGGATATCGCGGCCATAATCTGGCTGACGTGGACCACCAATATGATTAATTGGAGTAAGGGGGTGGACGGTCAGCTTCCCGGATTTGTGGGGATTGCCGCACTGTTTTTAGGAATTTTAGCAAATCGTTTTGTAGGTCATGATGTATCTGCCCAAACAGTTATGACTTTTGCCTTCATTGTAGGTGGGGCATTTATCGGTTTTCTTCCCTACAATTTTTTCCCTCAAAAGATTATGCCTGGATATGGAGGAGGGGCGTTGGCCGGATTCTTACTGGGAGTGTTATCCATATTGTCTTTTGGCAAATTCGGAACCGCATTTCTCATATTGGCAATACCCATGTTAGACGCAGGATATACCATAATGCGCCGTATTAAAAATAAGAAATCCCCCTTTAAAGCAGACTGGGGACACTTACATCATAAGCTTCTTGACATCGGCTGGGGGAAAAGAAGAATTGCGATATTTTATTGGTTAATTACCTTTATCCTCGGGGTTTCCAGTCTCTTTCTTGAAGGAATTGAAAAACTTACCGTTTTTCTCATGATTGCCGTTATTCTTTTTGCCTTCATCATGATTATTGAGCGCATGAAAAAAGACTCGCTATGAAATATTTTATCCATACGTTTGGCTGTCAGCAAAATGTTGCGGATTCGGAGCGGATTGCTACATCCTATGAAAACCGGGGAATAAAACCGGCGAAAGATTTTGAAGATACAAATTACGCAATCATCAACACTTGCATGATCCGTCACGCTCCTGAAAATAGAGTGCGGGGACTGGTACAAAATCTTGCGAAAATAAAACGAAAAAAAATAAGCAAAAAACAAGTATACAAAATCATTGTAACCGGATGTATGACGGGTATGGCGACACGGGACACAACCGGAAAATTCCTGAAAAAATTGCGAGATGAAATGCCGGAAGTAGATGAATTTATGCCGATTGAAGAGGTTGGATTTGACCACCCACCCGTACGCACTGACAAGCTTCATGCATGGCTCCCCATATCAAACGGATGCAATAATTTTTGTTCATTTTGCGTGGTACCCTTTACTCGAGGGCGCGAGGTGAGCCGACCCTATGATGACATCATAAATGAATGCAAAGAGCTTATTGCAAAAGGATACAAGTCGGTAACTCTTCTCGGGCAAAACGTCAATTCGTATGGATCTGATCTTGTACAAAATTTAAAAATTAAACCGGTAATGGTAAAACATTTGGGAAAATATCGTATCCCCACCTTGTTCCCCCATTTGCTTGATGAGGTTGCAAAGCTCGGCTTTGAACACATTGATTTTATGTCTTCAAATCCCTGGGATTTTTCAAAAGAGTTGATTGAGGTAATTGCAAAAAATAAAAACATTACGCGCACTATTCACCTCCCCGTCCAGTCAGGTGATAGTGATGTTCTGAAACGAATGAATCGGTGGTATACACGGGAAGAGTATCTAAAGCTTGTCTCGAATTTGAAATTTGAAATTCGAAATTTAAAATTAACCACGGATATCATTGTTGGATTTTGCGGGGAAACGGATGAAGAATTCCAAAACACCGTGAAACTTTGCAAAGAGGTTGATTTTGATAAAGCGTATGTCTCCATCTACTCAAAACGTCCTTTTACTCAGGCAACAAAAAAAATGAAAGATGATGTCCCTTACGCGGTGAAAAAAGCACGTTGGCAAGTGCTTGAAGATCTCATCTTCTGCCCAAAACTGAGAAAATAAGTTATAATAATGATTATGAATAATATATCAAAAAAAGAAGCTGTTCACCATGGTAGACCAGGAGTTGATGGATATTATTATCAATTGCCCGAAATTGAAAATGGCACAACAGTTGCATGTGCCGAATTTACCGGTGAACACGGAGAGCGCACTATTGGAACTAGACCAAGGATTTATTATATTCTTGAAGGAAGTGCTGACTTTAAAGTAAATGGGGTAAAGTTTAAAGCAGAAATGGGGGACGTTGTTCCGATACCATCACACGCCACATATAATTTATGGCCGATTGGTAAAAGTTGTAAGGTATTGCTATACATGGAGTTAATTGACTTTGGCACTCACAAAAGTAAATAAATTCTGATATCTTTACATTATGGATACAATTATTGACTTAAGCACAATTCAAAAGAAGTATAAGGGAAAATGGATTGCCCTCGATGCAAGTCTAAAAAGAGTTGTTGTAACAGGAACTGGGGCAAAAAAAGTATACGACTTGGCAATCAAAAAAGGATATTTGAATCCAACCCTTTTTAAAGTTCCCCAAAATAACATTCCTTACTTTGGGAATAGTTTATGATTAAGTTTAGATACAAATACGTTAAGATTGGCATGTATTATAGACCAATAATGTCGGTGGCGGTAAGTCATAACAACGTTTCCTCAAATTACATGGTTCTTCTTGATTCAGGCGCAGATTTCAATATATTTCACAGCGACTTGGCACGAATCTTTAAGATTGACTTATCAAAACTTAAAACAATTACTTTTGGTGGAATAAATAAAGGATCGAAAGGTGTCGGATATTTATCAGCAATTACAATAGGAGTCGAAAATTATTTATTTGATACGTCGGTTATATTTTGTGACTCAATTTCTCCAAACGGATATGGTATCGTTGGACAGAATGGGTTTTTTAATAAATTCAAAATTAGGTTTGACTACAAGGGAAAGGATATTTATTTGAAGACGAATACATAAAATACTCTTTCTTGTTAGTCTCACACAAGCGTAATGTTATAATTAATCTATGAAACTATTAGTCACAGGTGGCGCGGGTTTTATCGGTTCAAACTTTGTTTTATATTGGCTTAAAAAATACCCTCAGGATTCTATCATAAATCTGGATAAACTTACCTATGCGGGGAATCTGGAAAATTTGAAAAGCATTGAAAAAAATCCCCAATATGAGTTTATCCAAGGCGATATCTGTAGCTCGCAACTTGTTGACTCTTTAATAAAAAAAATTGATTTGGTCATCCATTTTGCGGCTGAGACACACGTAGACCGTTCAATACTTGATCCCGCACCATTTATCAAAACAAACATTGAAGGTACTTATGTTTTACTTGAGTCGGCACGAAAAAATGATGGAAAACGATTTCATCACATTTCAACCGATGAAGTTTTCGGAGCTTTGGAATTAAATTCAAAGACAAAATTCTCAGAATCTACCCCCTACAACCCTCACAGTCCCTATTCCGCCTCAAAAGCATCGTCAGATCATCTGGTACGGGCATATCATGATACATACAATCTTCCTATAACCATTTCAAACTGTGCAAATAATTATGGCCCCTATCAATTTCCCGAAAAATTATTCGGACTTTCCATAACAAATATACTTGAAGGTAAAAAAGTTCCTGTATACGGAGACGGATTGTATGTGCGTGATTGGTTATATGTATTAGACCACTGTGAAGCAATTGACCTCATTATACAGAAAGGTAAAATCGGAGAAACGTACCTTGTTGGAGGATTGACCCAAGATATATCGAATATCGAAATTGTCAAAAAAATCGTAAGATTTATGGGCAAAACGGAAAATGATATTGAGTATGTCAAAGACCGACCTGGACATGACCGAAGGTATGCGATCGACTGGACAAAAATAAACAAAGAGCTTGGTTGGTCTCCGAAACACTCGTTCGATGAGGCGCTCCAAGACACCATTGAGTGGTATAAAAATAATGAACATTGGTGGAGGAAATTAAAAATATGATGAAAATTGCTTTAACCGGTGCAAGTGGGTTGGTTGGTTCACGAATAGTTGAACTATTGGATAAAGATTTCACGTTTGTCTCCATTCCTCAGAACGAAATCGATATAACTAATAAAAATGCGGTCTTGGAAAAAATAAAAAATACCGACTTTGATATTTTCCTGCATCTGGCCGGATATACCAACGTGGACGGGGCAGAGAAAGAAAAAGAATTGGTGCTTAAGATAAATAGAGACGGGACAAAAAATGTCTTTGACGCGGTACATCAAAAAGGGAAAAAATTTATCTATATCTCAACCGATTTTGTATTTGATGGGAAAAATCCTCCCTATTATGAAGATTCAAAGCCAAATCCTATTTCAAGTTATGGCCTTTCAAAATATGAAGGAGAAAAAATATTGGGAAATGATGCTATGATTGTCCGGATTTCTTATCCGTATCGAAAGACGTTTGAACCGAAGAAAGATTTTGTCCGCATAATTCGTTCTTTACTTGAACAACATAAACCACTGGCTATGGTAACCGATTCGCTCATGACCCCCACACTTATTGACGATATTGCCTACGCATTAAAATATTTATTTGTGCATTTCTCCGGCGGAGTGTACCATATCAATAGCTCAGACAGTCTTTCGCCCTATGATGCGGGGAAATTGATCGCAAAAACGTATGGGCTGGATCAAAACCTTATTACTCCCACAACATATAAAAAATATTTTCAAGGAAAGGCCTTTCGTTCACAGTACAGTGACATGAAAAGTAAAAAGAATAATTTTTATAAGATGAGATCATTTGAGGAAGGACTCGGTGAACTCAAATCACAAATATCAAATAACAAATGACAAATCAAATTCAAATAATAAATTATAAATTTATAAACGTTTTGTTATTTAATCTTTGATATTTGTTATTGAATTGTCATTTGTCATTAATAATTTGTAATTTATAATAAGCACCTATGACTATCACTATAATTGGACATGGATATGTGGGGCTTGTTTCTGCTTGTTGTTTTGCGGACTTTGGAAATGATGTATACGTCATCGGACATACCGATGAAAAACTAAAACGCCTAAGAAATGGTGACCCTATCATTTATGAGCCTGGATTGAAAGAACTTCTTGAAAAAAATAACAAGGCCGGAAGACTCCACTTTATAAAAGAATATGAAAAAGCAGTGTCACAATCTGACATTGTGTTCATAACGGTTGGGACCCCGCCAAAAGAAAACGGCGATGCCGATCTTTCAACCGTCTTTCACGTGGCCGGACTCATTGCGCCCCATCTCAAAAAAGGATTTACCGTGGCCTCATGTAAAAGTACCGTACCCGTTGGAACTAATAAAAAAATTGAAGAAATTCTTCTTCAAAAAAAGCCAAAAAATGCCGAAATTGCCGTCGCCTCATGTCCGGAATTCCTGCGTGAAGGTTCAGCATTGAACGATACTTTTTTTGCGGACCGCGTCGTCATCGGATCTGCGTCACCTAAAGCAGTAGAACTACTTCTCAAATTACATGCGTCAGTTCCCGGGAAAAAAGTAATAACCGATTTAGCATCAGCCGAACTTATCAAATACACTTCCAACTCCATGCTTGCCGTCAAAATATCATTTGCTAATCTCATCTCTTTTTATTGTGAGGAAACAGGGGCGGATGTGGAGATGGTACTGGACGCAGTTGGTTTGGACAAACGGATTAGGCGGGTTTTCATGGATCCGGGAGTTGGGTATGGAGGCTCCTGTTTTCCCAAGGACGTAAAGGCGCTCATAAGTACGGGTAAAAACTTGGGGATTGATACGGGCCTTCTTCAGGCAACTGAGGACGTTAATCAGCAAACCCGAGTAAACTTCTTAAAAAAAATTCTGAAAACTATGAAGGGTAAAACCATAGGTGTCTGGGGTTTAAGTTTTAAACCGAATACGGATGATATCCGTTTTGCACCATCCCTCGATATCATTGACGCATTATTAGATAAAAGTTTCACCATAAAAGTATACGACCAGGAAGGTATGGAGAACATACAGAAAAAATATACCGGTAAGTTAACCTACTGTTCCAATCCTTATGATGTGGTGAAGGGGGTTGACGGGCTTGCTATCCTCACCGAGTGGAATGAATTTAAGCAGATCGATCTGGTTAAAGTAAAAAAATCCA
>CAYINK010000033.1:6962-9456 GCA_964364765.1 uncultured Gammaproteobacteria bacterium | reverse complement strand
TTTTGGCATATACATTCATACTAGAGAATAGGCTCGATTCATGCAACAAAGCCCCCCGAGGGTAACATCAAATCGACGAGTGATAAAGAAGATAACGAAAGAATCAGAGATGATGATGAGAAGCCGAAAGGTGATTGCCTTAAGTAATGATCTTCTGTTGCTAACTGGTAGTCTTTTTTTCATAACCGTTCTTACTTCATTTTACACATAATTTCTTCATTTAAGCTCGTCTTTATTGAATAAATATTGCTTTTGGTAGAAAAATGGTGTAAATTACGCCTTATGACCCGAGAAGGAGTACTACAACGCCCCCCTTTACCGATCCCCTCCAAAACTGCCTATTTCCCAGCAAAGAATGGAATAAATGCGGATCTTCAAAGGGAGGTATTGTATAGGGCGGGGACAAAAAATCTTGTTTGTGCTTTGGAATATGGATCTCATGTGACAGGGGATGCAGGTAAAAACAGCATGCACGACATAATTATTATTGTCGATGATGTAAAACAATTTCACATAGATGGTCTGCGACTTCATGGAGCAGATTATGCACAACCGCATCTTGCGCAGTGGCACGCTTTTTTGAATCACTATGGTTTGAATTACTACCATACTGAAATACGGGGACAAGATGATCAAATCTTCTCAGCAAAACTTGTAGTTATTTCAAAGGATGACTTTATCAGGGGGTGCAGTGGAACTCTGGTTGAGGGAGAAAAAGATCCGAATCGGAGGGGGGCTTTTGGTATGTATGTGGCGGGTCGAGTACAAAAAGCCGCTTTTTTTCCTTATCACAACAAGGGTGAAGAAGAAAAGGCCTTGATTGAAGCCGCTATAAACACCGCACGGATTGATGGAGCGTGGTATGCTCTTGGCTTTTTGAATAAAAAATTTACCTATGATGAATTGCTTAAGACCTATGTTTCTTTAAGTTATTGGGCGGATGTACGGGTTGAAAAACGAGGAAAAATAGAAACACTGATTAAAAATCATGAAAAAGATTATAGAGAGATGTTGGAACCGATTATACAAGGATTTATCAATCAGGGTTTGATAAAAATAGAAGAGGAAGGATTTGGTTGGTATGAAAAAACTTATTCCCCATCTGTCATAGAAACACAGTTGAGGCTGTTAAATCTGAAAAAAATTGCCTTTTTAACCAATTATCTTAAAAATCCCCTAACTGCAGGTCTTACGCATGGACTTGTATATGCCATAGCAAAAGTTGCACGGGCCGCAAAATCTTGGCGATAGTTCATCAACCCGCATAACTATTTTCTAAGACAGAAAACCCGTCAACTCCTCCAAAGTCTTCTTGATAAACTTTGCCCTTATTCCTAATCTACTATTGCAAATCTGTATTTTTTTAGGTATACTATAGGTTATGAGTGAGTTCTCCATCGGTACTACCATTGGTGATATTAAATCGGTACTTGGATGCATGATTCCTGGTATGGGTGTTGTTGCACTATGTATTGGTGGCTTCTGGATTATTAGCCCAAATTCTCCACTAAGACAAACAGAGGCGCCAACTCCAACTTCAACGCCTAGCCGGACCCCGCTCGCCCCCTTAGCTCCCACAGAAACCGTATCGCCTCCTCTTCGTGATTGTTTGCCGATTGGAGTCGGTGGAAATGCTTGGAGAACAAATCAAAATTTAATAGGGAGAAACCAAATATCCCCCCCCTATGATGTGTATTATTTTGATCTCCTTCCTGGCGCTCTTGAAATACCCCCCGACGCCCAGGGAGTAAAACAGGATGAGACAAAACTTCCTAGATTAGTTGGACCTGAAGACCAAATATGTCATTATCCATTCAAACCTAGTGGAAGGCTCTTCACAAATCCTCACGCGGGAAGACCTCCTATGAGGAATAACTTTAATCCAAATGGAAGAACTTCGGTAAGAATGGTCACTCGACATTGAAGATTCTAAACTTATATAATAATCCAAAGTAATAATATTAATTAGATTGTTTTTCTTTCAAATATTTATCAAAAAACCCAACCGATCTTTGGAGAGCAGTACCGAGATTATTGGAAAGATTGTGGTCATCGCCTTCATAAGAGAAGAATTTCACAGGCTTCTTAGCTTTTTTTAATGCTTCGTCTAATTTCTGACTGAATAATAAA
Organism: uncultured Gammaproteobacteria bacterium; assembly: GCA_964364765.1. Classification (GTDB taxonomy): domain Bacteria; phylum Patescibacteriota; class Microgenomatia; order UBA1406; family GWC2-37-13; genus YC2-FULL-38-9. The sequence goes on along the minus strand of CAYINK010000033.1, from coordinate 7,326 downwards.
GGAACCTCTCCATCCGCCGTCCCATGATGGAGCTGTACGGGACCCGAAATATCTTTCACAAATGATATGGGTGAAACCGATTGCCAAAACGAGGGATTCTCTTGGAAGGTGCCGTATTTGTCGATGTATGACTGTCTCCCAGGCCGCCTTGCTACTTGTTCGCGTTCTGAAAAGACAAATGGCCGGGGATTGAGGTCTGGATGATGCCAATTATTTGTTAAGTCTTCATAGGAGGCAACAACACCTGCCCAGATAACCCCTGCTTTGATGTCTGACGTTGTTACCATGGTACGAAGAGTAATCATCCCTCCCATTGAGTGCCCCCACATGCCAATTCTATTCGGGTCAGCCGCTTGATATTTTT
>CAYINK010000033.1:0-6862 GCA_964364765.1 uncultured Gammaproteobacteria bacterium | reverse complement strand
CCCATTGAGTGCCCCCACATGCCAATTCTATTCGGGTCAGCCGCTTGATATTTTTTTATGGAGGAAACTGCATTTAATATATCTATCGTATATGCGGGTGAATAATAGGCGCCTTCCGGTTTTCCTTCTGAGTTTCCATGTCCCCGGTAATCGGATTTAAATACAACGTATCCATTTCGGGAAAATGCGTCAGTATAAGCAATATATTTTTCGGTTGTTCGATATTGCTCCGGCTGAATATAGCCATGATTAAAGATGATCACCGGCCAGCCGGTTTTGGGTTTCACCCCTTGAGGAATAGTTAATAATGCGAATATTTTTAAACCATCCGATTTGTAAGACGCAATATATCTGTCATAATTTGAGCCTGGGGGAAGTACCTGTTCGATCACGATGTCACTCCCGGGATATTCTTGTTTCCTCATGTATTCTATAGAAAGTGGATTGAGTTCTTCTGTGAGTCCCCCTTCTTCTTTTGGCTCAATATTTTGATTTAAAGCAGTGCGGTAGCTGGGAGGATATTTTAAAAAACGATTATAAATAATAACGCCCACAAGAATGCTAATAGCAATAAAAGAAATAATAACCAACAACTTATTCATAGGAAAGAGATAATCATTCTAATGATTGTTTCCTGAAAATATGCTAAAACATTCATTATGATTTCCAAGGACTCATGAGTTGGAAATAGTTTCCGTCGGGATCCTCAAATGTGGCGACCCATGAACCTCCCATGTCATAGGGTTCTTTTATGACAACGGCACCCGTTTTTGAAATTCGTTCAAACTCTTTTTTTACTTCTTTTGTCTCCATGTTGAATATAAATCGCCCCGGCTCCTTTGATATTCCCTTTACTTCCGAGTGCTCTCCCACGGAAAAAAAGGTGCTTCCTAATTGCCACCCGACCCAATTACCTTCCGTCATATCCGGATCTTTCCCAAGTACTTTTTTATAAAAGGCAACTAATTTTTTTGGCTGTTCACTCCCGAGCATGATTGAATTGAGATTTAACATAAGATAGAAAAATAATTTACAACACCACTATTTTATGTGGTTATGATTTATATGTTACCAATATAGTATGAGTTAGTCAACGTGTGTGCTTGATTATACAGAAGATTTTCTTTCGAATAAATATATTTTTGCGTTTTTATTGATAATTTCCTCTTCCATCATAGGCCATGGCAATAACCAATTCGCCTTTTCCTGCAAACTGAGAAGCAGTAGCTATATTGGCTAAGGTAGAGTTGCCAAATGTATTAAAAAGCGATTGAGGTAAATTACTATAATTAGGAAGTTTTTGTACGTTTTTCAGGTGTTGACTTATTGTAGTTGGCAACTGTGCAAATTTCTTTAAAGCTCTTGCGTCTGTAAACAAAACGTATTGATCAATGAGGTCCCCTAATATCGCCCTCTCTTGTAGCGGAAGTTCTATTCCGATGGGAGCATTTGTTCCGTAGGCGGAAAATGTCCTCATGAGATCCATATTTGCTGGTTCAATACCATATAGATTTTTATATCGAGGAAGATTTTTCTGTTTAGCAAATTTATCATATCCCTCTCCAAATACAAACGACTCTGTTGCAACAACTTTTGATCCTGGAGCAAATTTTTTTACATATTCTCCCAGGGCACAAAGGCTTGCACCGTTTCCCATGGAAACAATCACTCTTAATGGTAAGGGTTGATCACCTAGCTTCTTTAACAATTGCCACCCCAATTCTGACATTGTTTTTATCGTTATTTCGGCCGCTCCTATTGGATGGTTTGGGGTAACATATATTTTTTTCCCGTTCATCAACCGTTGAGGGTTTTGTTTAATAAGTGCTTTTAGTTGTTTTGGCATTCCTAACGCATACTCTTGCGCCAGGGTTTTAATAATATGCACATCCTTCCCTTGTGGGTGTCTATATCTTGCTTGTGGCAAACCGTCAGGCATTACTACTAAATGCTCATAGCCTAGGACTTCGGCCGCATTACTAAATGCCACCCATCCATTTCCCGTACTTGGTTCAATTAATATTGCAGTGTTTGGTGACACATCTACATGCTTTTCACCAACCATTACTCCATGCTCTTCTAGACCGTGAATGATCGGCACAAAAACATTTTTTACTCCATAATGACACCCGGGAACACGAGTCACATCAAGCATAATTAGGCTTGCCAATTCAGGCTGTAGCCCCTCAAATCGCCCACCCAATGGGTACACATCAGCTGGAAAATAGAGTGCTTTTTCCAGGTGAGTATATAAGCGTTCTCTTCCTGGTGAAATATTACTGTTGATACCATCCTGTTTTGTTTCCATAGGGCTTTATGACGGTTAAATCAACCCTATTATATTCGTTGTTGATGTTTTAGCATAAAATTGCTAAAATAGATGTATGAGCCCACAAGCCCAAAAGCTATACCACATATTGCTTACTGTCAATGCTTCTCTTTCAGCAAGACAATTGGGTGTCCGTCTCCACGTCGTCACTAACTCTGTCTATCGACTAACTGATGAGCTTATTCAAATAGGTTTGATAAATAGAACGGGTCAACGTCCTTATTTGTTTTCTGCAAAGCCGGCAAATCAAGGTCTGTCATTATTTTTGCTTACCCAACATGATTGGTTTTCAAAACAGTTCCCTAAATCAATGAGTAACAAAATAGCAAAAAATAAAATTCCCCCATCACAACAAATTTCACTGTCTTTTGTACAAAGTCGGGATGAACTCATGGACCTGTCAGTTGGAGAAGTTGACAGAGCCAATAAATCGGTTGATTTGTTACGATCAGGGGGTGAGATACCGGCCGATCTTATGCTGTCAATGATACAGGCAAAAGAACGTGGGGTGATAATTCGTATGCTTATACAGGATTGTTCTTCAGAAAACGCTGACCAAGTTGTCAATTGGAAAAAAAATGGAATCTTGGTACGAAAGACCACTTTGCGTCACATCAGACTTATGCTTTACGATTCAATAGTTGTCTACTTTATGTCTTATAGACATACCGTCTCTGAAAAAGATTTGGGAATGAAGATTGATTATCCTCCTTTTGCTACGATTCTTTCCCAGCTGTTTAATGACTGGTGGCAGGTCGCAGAAATCATTTGAAACAGAAATAAAGCAAGGTGGCCTGCTGAAGGCTTGCTGTTTGATAAGAAATTGTTAAAATAATATTATACAAATAAAATATCCCAAACTTTCGCTGCTTCTTTTTATCTATATTATCACGGTCGTGTTTTGTTATAAGGGAGGAGTTTATCTACCTTTTTATAGTACTCTTGTATCATCCGGATATATTGGGATCTTTTTGGGAGGAATCTTTTATGCTTATGGATTTACAGCGGCGCCAGCAACCGCGGCATTATTAGTGCTTGCAAAAGGACAGAATATTCTTTCTGCAGGAATAATCGGGGGGTTAGGAGCTTTACTCAGTGATATGATTATTTTTCTTTTTGTAAGATATTCATTTATTGATGAAATTGAAATGTTAAAAAAAGAGAAAGCCATGAGGATAGTTGAAAAAGAGATAAAAAACATATGTGGTTCATTCGTCAATTACTTTATCCCCTTTGTTGCTGCTTTTTTTATCGCCTCTCCTTTGCCCACAGAAGTCGGTGTTGTTTTAATGGCAACCCTGAAAAGTATATCAACGAAAAAATTTATAGTTCTCGCTTATTTCTTGCATACTATTGGCATATTTATCATTCTCTTGATCGGTAGAACTGTTTAAACCAATTTTACTTATTACTTAATAAGATTGTTGAGTTTTATGATTACGAATATTTTTTGATACTATTAAATATATGAGATTCAATAATATTCTCCCCGAGCTATATGTCATCGACTTCAAAAAGAGTTTGCATTTTTATACTGACATACTGTGTTTTAAACTCGAATATCAACGCCCCGATCCATTGTTTGCTTTTCTTTCCTACCAAGGCAGTCAACTTATGATTCAACAAGAAGATGAGGATGAGGTATGGCATAATGGAAAGCCCGAATATCCTTTTGGTCGGGGGATAAATTTCCAAATAGAAACGGATCATGTACAAAAAATTATTGACTCACTTGCAAAAAATAAGTATCCGTTGAAAAGAGGAATAAAAGATAGTTGGTATAAAGTGAAAGACACACTTCATGGATGCCGGGAAATCCTCGTGATGGACCCAAGTGGTTACCTCCTCCGCTTCTCCCAGGGGTTGGGGATAAAAAAAGAATAAATTTAAATTTCAGAATTATTTTATCAGCCTTGTATAAACAACAAAGTCTTTGTGAAAGTGGAAGTCGGCCTATGTTTTTGCCACCTTTGACATCTGATACATACCAACAAAAACACTCACGTCACTTTTTGAATCAAAAAGTCTGACCAAATCAAGATCTGGGCGCTCAAATATTTTCACTCCATTTATCTCTTTTCCTGATAATAAAGATTCTTTTAGCGCTTTGTACTTATTAGGTTCGAGATAAAAATCTATATCCCCTACATGGGGATGGGATGCTTCAGGTCTACGGATATAAAGGTGTGTATATTTTGTCCCGGGAATATTGTGCTCGGCTGGAATGACGATTGGTTTATGTAGACGAAAATATTTTTGGTTCCAATTGTTTTTTATATCTGTTAACTCTTTTCTGATTTCAATGAGCCTTTCAAATTCGTCTTCAAAGTGACAAAAAACTCCCACATTCCCGGAAACGGGTAGAATATACCCAAGATTTTGCCTCAATAATTTAAAAGACTCAAAATGTAAATAGGTAATCGTCTCAAATAGCTCGCCTTTATTTTTTATCGGGCTAAAGCGGAAAGGTTTCATAATGCTCCGTGACTTATCTAAAATATATTTCGTTTGTAAATTTAATTTGCTCGATAAAAAGCTTTTTTATTTCATAAATACTCCCTTGTTCATAAAATAAAATGGGGGCTTTTTTAAATTGGTCTTCATTGACACTCCGGTAAGACAAAGGATATAAATCGTAAGCTAAAAGAATTGCATTTGTTAACATCCTCGAGGTTCTTTTGTTTCCGTCGGTATATGGTTGAATATAGGAAATCATAAAGTGGGCAATTAAGGCCTTTTCAAAAACATCTTTTGAATTATTTATCACCTTAATTGTTCTCTCATAAACTTCTTTTAGTTGATGTTCGTTATCAAGGGGCTGATAGGATGTTCCGGTAATTCCGACCGCTTGTTTTCTAATCCCCGTTGTGACATGAAGGCTTTTTATTAATAAATTATGTAGCTGATTAATTTTTGAGATAGATAAATCTCTAAAATCATTTTTGTTTTTTAATGTTTCTTCAAAAACAATTTTATGATTAAGAATCATTCGTGCGTCGTCCTTACTTTTACCAATGGCCTCTTTTTGTTCTTTTATGAGAGATTCCGTTTCAAGAAGTGAATATGTATTTCCCTCAATTTTTGAAGATTTCCATGATAGTTCTATTACAAATCTTTCTAATTCTCGCTTTAAAATATCGGGGCTTAATTTAGCTGTTTCTTTTTCAAAACTGTGACAAATTGTATGAAGCAGGTTTGATTCTTTTTGAGAAAAAAGACCGTAAAGATTATCAAATATTTTAAAATCAAAGAATTTTTTTGCGTTCTTCCGGTTGTCAGAATCATCTACAAAATATCTTTCAATATCAAATTGACGAAGTAACGGATTTGCGACCACAGATAAATATGTTGTTGCCCTTGCCTGCCCTTGAAGTTTAATTAACTTATTTTTTAATAACGTGTTTAAGTCTCTTATTAATGTTATTCGAGACACGGGATAAAGAGATTGAACCGCTTTTTGTATCTCCTCACGCAGTAAGCCGTCAGACTGATTAATTAAATTAAGAATATATCTTTGCCTCGGAATGAGAATCGTATCATCCATATACTTTATCGTATCATTTTGATACGATTTGTCAAGGGATTATATTATATTTTTAGTATTTCGAACCTTTCTTCTTCTATAAGTAATAAGGATGTCTGAGGATCTTTTTCTTTCAACATATTTATTTTCTTTTCTTTATTTGTTTCTACATTCCAGTGACAAAGTATGTTGTATGGAACTAAACCTAACCCATCATATACAGTGCTCTCATTTTGATTGCTCAGTGACAAAACATAATGCTTTGCCACGAGAAATGCCCCCATGGAGCTCCCAATACATACTTTATTATCCAATGCTCCTTTCAAAAATTGCAATTGTGTTATGTATGGTCTTAGGAATTCTTCCTCCCCACCTGAAAAATAGAGAACGTCCGCTTTTCTCAGTTGCGCGGGCAAATATTCTAAGGTGTTAACTATATTAATACTCATCTCCTTTGTAGATTGAGCTATAATTTTTGCCTTATCTTTTTCAAATAATTCATTCCATTTTTTCTTATCTCGCGCCCAATAACACAGTAGGATTTTTACATTGTCTTTAGGAACAAGCTCGGTGAATTGTTTGAAGAATAATTTAGTACTTGCAGAGTCAATCTGCGTTCTTCCTCCATGAAGTATGTAGGTGGTCATGATGTAAAGATTATATCAGTAAGTTCTTGCGTCCACTCGGAGGTGAAGCTAGCCCTTACTCTCGAACAACTCTTACCTCATAAGTAAAACGACCGTTTTGGTCAGGAACTGTAATATTTCCAGGTATTGGTACAAGTTTATATGGTACTGCGGGAGATATGCGATCTCCTATTATTTCCGGTTTTATCAAAGGAGATAGTTCAGTTAAATACCCCACCTGGCTTAAAAGACCCATAGTATTAGCCACGGTTAAATCAACTGCAAGCGGATTTGATCCGACTACCTCAAAATCTGTTTTTTTTAAATCTCCGGTATGTTCTTGACCGGTTAAAGTTTCATATCCGTCCACAATAGTTAGAATTT
>CAYINK010000032.1:0-10411 GCA_964364765.1 uncultured Gammaproteobacteria bacterium | reverse complement strand
TGTCAAGCTCAGTCCGCCCTAACGTCATCCCGGCGAAGGCCGGGATCCAGTCTGTAATCACAAATTTGAAATTTCAGTCTAGATTCCCGCCCCTGCCTGCCGGCAGGCAGGTTCGCGGGAATGACAATGCGGTTTAAAACGAAGTCACAAAAAAGTCGGAAGGTATTTGAGGATATGATTGAAATAACTCTATTTTCTTGGTTGCACTCGTCTGCGTCTTGGCCTCAGACGTGATAACTCTTCCCTGGGCCTTCATACCATTCCCCGTAAACCCGAGACGGGTGGCGGTATTTAACACGCGGACAATCACCAGTTTCATGTTGGCGATGGGAAGGGTTCCCACCGCTGTTCGATATCCAAATGTCGTTCCTTTTACATCACTTCCTGGGGCTGTCGTCACTTTTCCCGCTCCTGTTATCACACTTGGAGCACAAGGATCCACAATTTTTTTAGTCCCCCCATTTGCCGAGTCGATAAAAGTTAATTCAAGTGCCGGACAATCAATCAACGTCTCTGATTGAAGAAAGATACCAAGGTCTCCTGTCCAATAGTTGGAAAGAGTGGTATAGTCTGAAAGATAGAAAGTATATTGCTCGTCTCTTTGTAAAAGAGGAGTAACAAATTCATTCCCTCCCATCTCTACCACATTAGCCTGTCCGGTGATGTTGGAGCCGGCAAATGCAGGCAAGGTGTTGAGAGCAACTGTACCTGATTTTTGCTGGATTGCGGCTTCTAAAGCCGCCTCAGCCGCCGCCATAGCTTTTTGTGAATCTTCCTCAAGCTTGGTAATCTGTGTCTCCGTCGTTGAGTTAAAGGCAATAGTCATAACCACCGTCACCGCCGCCGCAAGCAACATGATGGTGATGAGCAAAACTTGTCCTTTTTGATTTTGTCTATCTTTCATTTTTTTCAAATTTCAAATTTCGAATTTCAAATTCTACTGTATCTGTCTCCAATCATACATACTTATGGATAAATACGGTAATAAATCCAGGTATGCCGCCTGATTAAATTTGATAAAGAGCGACGGCGATTGGGCGCTTGCGGTAACTCTTGAATTGGTGAAAGGGGTCGTGTTGGTAAGCTGTATGAGATTGCCGTTTATTTTCAATTTGGTAGCAGATGCCCCGATGTCAACCGTGTTGCCGATCAAAATGGCATCTACTTCAGTTACGGCACTGTTTATACCAATTGCGTTTGCAATAATGGCAATGGATGAAGAAGTTGGAATCATATCCGTCGCGATCGTCACGGTCCCTGAATCTGCAACTATTACTACTTTTCTATTATTGAAGGGGACCATGTTACTGATAGATAAATTTCCACTCACGTAATAAATGCCATCCGCGGAAATATCCGCCACATCGGTGATGGTATTATATTTTTTTCTTGACTTCATATAGTCGGTGAACTTAATGGGGGTAAAGATAGGGGTAGCATTATATGTGTTGCTATACCAATTGTGCGCTGAAAACCCGTTTACCGCGTTTGGCCCCAATTCAATTTTCTTCCCAATATCTGTGTAAAGAACCGCTCCTCCTTCGTTTATAGTGAGATAGGTATTGTTGGGTGGAGCTACGCTGTCATCAGTGTCAAATGCTGTGGGAGCGTTTGGAATAATGTTATTCCGTGCCGTTTTACTGGTGAAACTGGTACCCGATGTTTTAAACCAGCTTTGTGTTGTACCATAGTCAAAATAAACGTTTGCATCAATCGGACTGGCTGGTGGAGATGAAGCATTGATGGAAATACTTGGATTCGCCGCACCTGCGCATACGTTACCTACACGCCACTCAACGGCATCATAGCCGGCATAGGAGGCAACCAACGTCACATCATGGCCGGCAACGGTACAAACGCCGCTTTGATTATCTATGGTTATGTCACAACCATAGGAAGACACTCCCTTAGTACAGACTGATGTCGTCCCGGTTGCGGGTGCAATGCTTAAAGCAAGGCTTAAATTATTCGGATCAATGGTCATATTACTACACACACCCGTGTCTTCTATATAGTTCCCCTGAATGTGGATAGTGGGATAAGGAGAAGGAAGAGGTATGGTAAAAGGAGTACTTGCTCCCGAGGACCAACCTGCCGTATTATTAAGACTATCTTTTGCTTGCACCCGTCCATATAAAACCGTGTTGCCAAAATATGATTGGGCGGTAGTCAATTGAAGATTTGCGGCATTGGTAGCATCGATTATTGAAGTATAGCCAAGATCGGTTGCAATATCCGCCGTATATGGAAGAGGGGCCAAGCCGGCACAGCCGGTATCTGTTGATGCTGACCACTGATAGGTAACAGAATATTTATTCGGACAGCTTCCGTCAGGAGTAAGGGTAGTAAAAGATCCAACAGGAGTATTTGGGGCAGTTTTATCAATATTAACTTGAATACCTGTTGGTAATGTTGCAGGGGTAACACATGCAACAGGCACCGTTGTTGACTGAGAATGGACATTCCAATAATAAGTACTTGTGGCAAGTGAAGGAGTGTATGAGGCTGGGTTGGGGCTTAACCAACCGCTTTGTGCCGCATATGCGGGTGATAAAGTACTTGAGTTGTTTTTTACCAGAAATTCTATCTGGTCAGCATTATTGCCGAAGGAGGCAGAAAGAGGTGGATCTGTATTACGACAGACAGAGCTAGAGGTTTGCCCGCTTACCGAACAAGGTGGAGCTGTTAACGTAAAGGGAACTACGGCTGCACATTTTTCACCGAATCCATTTCGTGCACACACTATTACCGTGTGTGCTCCCCAGGCAAGAAGTCCTGAGGTGTGATTAATTGTTCCACTTGCTGCGGATTCGGTCTCAGTTGTCACTCCTCCGTCATATTTAAGAATAAAGTCATTGCTATTACCAGCACAATTATTCCCCCAATCATTGCCGCAACCACTTGTTACACTTGGAAAAGTCCAAGATATAGAAGCTTTTCTAATAGGAACTCCATTTCCGTCATTGATTTGTGAAGCGGCAACAGAACCTGGTGCTGTTTGTGGATTCTGACTAGTACAACAAGCCGCTACATTTCCACAAGGATCTGTCTTCGTTCCATTTCCACAAGTTAAAGCGGTTGAACAAGTATTATAATTTCCTATGTCAGTGCTGGCACAGTTACCCCCACAGTTTTTTGCTTGTCCACACTTTGTTGCACAGGTCTGACATTCGATACACGCACAGCTTGAATCTGAGTATGTTCCCGAACATGAACCGGCAGGACTTGTGCAGCCAACTGAACAATTATTTTGACTCGCGCAATTGCACGTACCAGTACGAGTATTATTCCCACAGTTAGTCGAACAAGCACTATATGACCATGAAGCCGTCCGCGTAGTTCCCGAAGGAGTACATTGATTGGGAGTATTACAACTTGCCTGATCCCATCCCCCTGTTGCATTACATGTTGCACCACTACAAGTGTTGTAATAAGTTCCACACACACTACTTCCGTTACAGGTCAAACCTCCGTTGCAAGGATATGAACCATTACATGGGCTTCCGCCACAGGCATAAAACGCTTGTGTTGGGGTTGGTGAAAGAAGGAACAATGCAAATAAAAAAAAGCAGACAACTAAACCCTGTTTCATGTTATCCTCAGAGTAACAAATTATGTTCACCCTGTCAACAAAGGTATGACCGTTCTTCTTTTTCTGTTTTTTCTTATTCCCATGGCTTTGGAAGGAATGGGATTTAAAACGTATCATCAGTATTTTCTTCTTTATTATCTTATTGTCCCCACCCTCCTTTATCTGTATATTTTTATTAAATCCCACCCTCTTCATTTCCCCCCCCGACTGACTTTTTTTTCAATTCTCTTTTTTTCATTAGGAATAATTTCTCTCTTCTTTTCCCACGATAAACAAACTTCTTTTGAATATTTTCTTTTTCATATCTCTCTTTTTCTTATATTTATATTTTTTTATAACTTTAAAAAAACAGGAGAACAATTTGTTTATTTGCTTATTTGTTTATTGGGTTTATTTTTTATTGGTTACTCCCTCTTCCCCTTCTTCCCTCCCCATCTGGAAAAACAGGTCGTCCTGGCAAGCTATGCTTCTCATAATCACTTAGGAGACTTTTTGGGTTTATTTCTTATTCTTCTTCTTTCATACCATAAACGTTTTTTTTTCATTGCATTTTTCAGTATTTTTTGGTTCTTTATTTTTTCCTTTTCCCGCTCTGCTTACCTTGCTTTTGTCTTAACGGCAGGATTGTTTTTTATTCAACATCGTCATACGATTCGTCGATCCTACTTTTATATTGCCGCAATTAGTATGGGTATCATTCTCATTGTTTTTGCTCTCGTAAGTTCTCAAAATATAACTCCCACCTCTTCTCTTTTTAACCCTCAACAATATTTTTCAAAGACGATGATTCTTAATCCCCGCGATCTTTTTTCAGGACGGGATATATTTGCCAAGCAAGCTCTCCAATCGATGAAAGAATATCCGCTTTTTGGCATCGGAGCCGGTAATTTCTTAAAGGCTTCACTGAAATATAATGTAGGTAATAATATTTCCGACTCTGCACACAATATATTTCTGGAAGTAGCTACCGAACAAGGCATTCCAGCCGCGTTATTGCTTCTGGCAATCGCCCTTCTTGTTCTATCTTCTATTCTCAACCATCCACCTGCCTGCCGGCAGGCAGGTCTTCCCCTCGGCTATCTCTTTCTCTACCTTCTCATAAATTTCCAAACCGATTACACTTACCAAATCTACCTGTTTCTTATTTTGACAACGATAATTGCGGCAACTGCTTATAAAGAAAAAGAGGAAATGACATTCCCCCTTTGGCTATATGGGAGTGTAAACGTCATACTTCTCGGAACTCTTGTATTGATGACAACCAGCGCTCTTTTATTAAAGCAAAATAACCCCACTCAAGCTCTTTCCTTGTATCCGTTAAACCGCCAAGCGTACATAGATGCAATTAAGCAAAATAATGACGGCAATGCTCCCTCGCTCATAAAAAAAGGTCTCTCAGTTGCCCCCTATGATACCGGTATCATCCTCGCCGCATCAGAATATTATTTGAAAGTGGGAGAAAAAGAAAAAGCTCTGCTTTTATACGAAAAAGCATATTCTGCAAACCATCTCATTGCTTTTTCCATCATGAAACAAATATATTTTCTGAAAAAGGAACTCCACTCACTCAAAGAGGCAGAAATATTTTTAAAGGAAATAATACGGAGCTTCCATCAAATATATGTAACCGAGAGTTTTAAAAAAGAGCTGAATGATTTTTGTATCCAAAATCAGCAAAGGTTGTGTTTCTAACATGTCATTGCGAGCCAGTTATATTATAGCGAAGCAATCTCGAAGGCTTTAAGATTGCCACGTCGTTCGGCTTCGCCGAGACTCCTCGCAATGACATATCATTAAGTTTGATATAATTTTCTTCATGTTTGAAACCATAAAACAGTTTTTCATCCTTTCCACCAAATCAAAGAAAATCTGGATCATTCCCATCATCCTTCTCCTCATTATCATCGCCCTCCTCATCATAAGCGCCCAGGTTGCCCCCGTCCCGGTATTTTTGTATCCCATTATATGAAGATAGCGTTGTTTGGAAGCATTTTACTGTTTTTCAGTCATCCCCGTGAAGACGGGGATCCAGACTAAAATCACAAATTTGAAATTATAGACTAGATTCCCGCCTACGCGGGAATGACAACACAGAATAATATGATGAATATCGTTAGAAAATTTATTAAGCAAATAAACAATGCTTTTATTCAACTCCTTCTTTTTCTTTTCTACTTCGTAGGTATTGGTTTTGGCGCCCTCATTTATTTTTTCTTCAAAAAAAACAAAAAAACGTCCACTTACTGGCAGGAAGTAAAGAATGAAAAAATAGATTTATCATCGCCATATTAGATCGTTTGTCATCCCGGCGCAGGCCGGGATCCACATGGGCGTCATTCCCGCGAACCTGCCTGCCGGCAGGCAGGGGCGGGGAATCCAGACTAAAATTACAAATTTTATAGATTGTTAAAATGTTTATTCTAGGTATCTCAGCGTACTATCATGACTCTGCCGCCATCCTTTTAAAAGATGGTCGGATTGTGTGTGGTATTGAGGAGGAACGTTTTTCACGAATAAAACATGATAATAGTTTCCCTTTTAAAGCCATTGAATTTTGTTTGAAAAAATCAAAACTATCGATAAATGACATTGACATCATCTCTTACTACGAAAAGCCTCTCTTGAAGTTTGAACGGATTTTGGAGGCATTCATCACAACATACCCCTGGTCTTTGAAACCATTTCTCAAAGGAATGCCCGAGTGGATTGATTATAAAATAAAGGTTGAGTACACGATTCGAACTAAACTGAAATATAAAGGAAAGATTACTTTTACCCCTCATCACCTTTCCCACGCGGCATGTGCGTATTACACCTCTCCATTTCTAACCCCCGAGGTTGAGGAGGCGGCAATTTTGACTATCGATGGCGTGGGCGAATATCAAACAACCGGATTATGGATGGGAAAAGGTACTGAAATAATTCCCCTCAAGAAAATAGATTTCCCCCACTCCCTCGGCCTCCTTTACTCCACCTTTACCGCCTTCTTAGGATTTAAAGTAAACGAAGATGAGTACAAGCTCATGGGTCTCGCCGCCTATGGAAAACCAAAGTATAGTGTTTCAATTAATCAATTAATTGAAACACCTGGCGATGGAAGTTTTCAGTTGAATTTAAAATATTTTTCTTTTCGGGAGAGTTTTCAGATGTGGAGTAGTGAATTTGAAAAGGTCCTCGGTCCCCCGAGGAAGCCTAAAGAGCTGATTACCCAAAGGCATAAAGACCTTGCCGCGAGTATTCAAGCGGTGACCGAAGAAATTTATTTTTCTATCCTCAACCATCTACCTGCCTGCCGGCAGGCAGGTCTTTCCATCCTCCCCAATACCAAGAACGTTTGCATCAGTGGTGGTGTAGCACTGAACGCTCTCGCAAACGGCAAAATTTATTCAAGAACGCCATTTAAAAACGTCCATATCTTCGGCGCCGCGGGTGACAGTGGCGCCGCCCTCGGCTCAGCGCTTTATACATATTACTCGCTTACTTCTCGTACTCCCGTTCTGGCGGGACGGAGTGGGGTCATTCCCGCGAACCTGCCTGCCGGCAGGCAGGGGCGGGGAATCCAGACTAAAATCACCTCTTTGTCTTTCGGCTCTTCTTATTCAAACTCAGAAATCGAACCCATCCTCAAACACTACAATCTCAAATATAAAAGACTCTCCCCAACAGCCCTCATCACCCAAACAGCCCAAATGCTTGCTGAAAGTAAAATAATCGGTTGGTTCCAAGGTACCTGTGAGCTCGGTCCCCGCGCCCTCGGTAACCGCTCCATTCTATGTAAACCAAGTCCACGAAATATGAAGGCAAAGATGAATATAATCAAACGACGTGAACAGTTTAGACCGTTTGCTGGCTCTATCTTGCAAGAAAAAGTGCATGAATATTTTGAAGTACCGGAGAAAAATCACTCATCTCCTTTCATGGTTTTCTGCTTTCCTGTGAAGAGGGATAAACGAAAAGAATTAGCCGCCATCGTCCACGCTGACGGCACCTGCCGCATCCAAACGGTTGATAAATCCAACGGCCGTTACTACCAACTCATCAAACACTTCTACAAACTAACTTGTATTCCCTGCATCCTCAACACCAGCTTCAACCTCATGGGAGAACCAATCGTGGAAACTCCACAACAGGCAATTGAAGATTTTTTAAAGATTTATCCTGAGCGAAGTCGAAGGACAAAAATTGATTGCCTAATTATGGGAGATTTCCTCATACCCCATACACCTGCGCATGCGTCCCAACGTCTATAAAAAGAACTGTTGTTTTATTTTGTTGAATATAGATAACCCGTACATCTCCTGTGATTGAAAACGATCGATATTCTCTCATTTTTCCCTTCAGAATATGGGTGTGAAGTAAGGGATTATGCATGTCTTGCATAAAAAGCACAACTCTTTCTTTATATTTCGTAAGGAGCGGGGAATTTCTGAGTATTCTTCTTTTGAAGTTTTTCTTAAATTGGTCAGTAAGTACTATCTCCATGTAATTTATGATTGTAAATAGTCCATCATGTCTGCGATTGTGCCAACCTTTTTATATGATCCTTTTATCAAGTCGCTCTGAACCTTTTTTGTAGTGGTGTTCAGATATGCCTCTTGAGAGGGACTAAGGTTCTCTATAGGGGGTTGTGGTACAAACTGCACCTTGATTGATTGCTGGGCAAGCTGATTGAGAAAAAGACGCACAACCTCTTGCAATGAAGAAAAACCCATCTCACGGGCTTGCTTCTGAGCCTGATCTCTCAGGCTAGAACTTACTGGTATTTGTAGGGTAGTGGTGTTCATAATATGATTATAATGTTTTGATATTAAATGTCAAACGCTTTTTACACCCCTCCCCCTATTCCCCACACGGGATGAGGTTGTTTTTTTCTATAACTAACTAATAGAGAAAGTCTCCTATTTGCTCCGGAGTCACGAGCGATGTTTGCACTTCTCCTTTTTCAAATGGAAGAGTATATTGTTGTTTTTTATACTTGAATTCATATCCTCTCATTTCCTGGCTTATTTCTTCAATATAATCTATCTCATTGCCATCATACGTTCTCCAGAAATAGGACGAAACAAGTCTTTGTTCATAGCTGTTTTTCTTCATTCGCTCAGATATCATCCAATTTTCAAACAATCTTCCCGCATCGTTGCGAAGTGATAGTGGATTAAAATTTTGTATAAGAGTATTACGAATACCTGTATCCCAAAAAAATATTTTGCGTAGTTTTGATATCTCCCTGCGTTTATTTCTTCCATAAGGAGGAAGTCTAAAAAGGACAAAGCTCTGCTCAAGTAATTGCACATATTTCTCTACCGTATTTTTATCAATACCAATAAGACCTGATAGTTCTGTATAAGAAACTTCCGATCCTATTTGAAGTGCCAGCGCTTGAAGTAGTTTGTGCAAAATATCTGGATTCTTTATTTGTTGGAATTCGAAAATATCTCGGTATAAATAACTCGAAGATATCTCTTTTAACTCCTGTATTTTTTCCTCAGGGGAAGCAAGTTGTGCAACATGAGGGTAAGAGCCATAGATAAGGTACTCTTCAAGGTGTTTTGTTAAAAAAAGAGGGTCTTGGATAGGCTGTATTTCAGATATCGAAAGAGGGTGAAGCTGGTATAAATATTTACGCCCAGTCAAAGGTTCTTGTGTCTGGTCTAGCAAATGAATACTTGAGGAACCAGTTACGATCATTTGCACAGTATCTTTATAGTGATCAATGAGAAGCTTCAATGTCTGCCCGATGGTTGAGACTTTCTGCCCCTCGTCGATGAAAATAAAAGAAGCTTTTCCCATGAGTAAGAGTAATGAGTCAAGACTTTTGTTGGTTAACTGTTCCCTGTCTTCCGGATCATCGCAGTTAAATCTCTTAATCAGATATTTTTCTTTAAAGTGCTCTAATATCACGTTTGACAGGGTAGTCTTCCCCGTCTGCCGTGCTCCAACTAACATGATAATCTTTCCCTTAAAACAAATGCTAATAAGTTTATTGGCTAATATTCGTGAATATATTCTCATAATTAGGCGTAATTTAGTGAATTAGTTATATTATACTCCCCTTCGCCTGGATGTCAAGTTATATTTTGAAGACTTTGTTGTGATTAAATCGTTCCCGTACTGATTTTATTTGCGCGGTTTACCCTGAGGGTTTGTTTTGAAGGGAATGAGGTGGTTTTTACTCTTGTATCTGATTCTATAATTTAATACAATATCACTATTAATTAGTGCTTTCAGATTTATGAAAAAAATAAAGATTTTATCAAAGGAAACATCCGTTCTTGTTTGGAGAGAGGGAAGTCTTTTTGTGGCCAAGTCATTGGATGTTGAGGTCGCGAGTCAGGGTAGCACAAAAGAAGAGTCTCTCGTCAATTTAAAAGAGGCTTTGGAGCTTTATTTTGAAAAGGAACTTTCAGTTCCCAAAATGTTCCCATATAGGGATATATCTTTGGAAAAACTTACCGTTTCTTATGCCTAAACTATACTCGGGGAGGGAGGTGCTCAAAACGCTTCAAAGAGCTGGTTTTGTCACTGTTTCACAAAGAAGAAGTCATATTAAGTTAAAAGGGCTATTTCATAATCAAATTCATATTGTTATCGTTCCTAATCACAAACAGGTTGCACGTGGAACATTCGAAAGTATTCTTAAACAAGCTGATATGACTCACTCGGAGTTTGAATCTTACTTCAGGTAACCTCTCCCCTATTCCCCACATGGTTTACCCTGTAAGGGAATGAGGTTGTTTTTTGGTTAAATATCCTTTATAAACCCACTATCTCGATAAAATAGTTTTTATTATCAATCACTCTTGAAACATGAGGTAATGG
>CAYINK010000031.1:0-10479 GCA_964364765.1 uncultured Gammaproteobacteria bacterium | reverse complement strand
TAAACAGGGGACCGCAGTCTCTTTTTTCCCTGATAAATCCATTTTTACGGAGACAGTTGAAATAAATTACGCGACTCTTAAAAAACAACTTAAAGAAAGAGCATATCTTATAAAAAATGTGGATTTCAAAATTGAGAATAAAAAGACCAAGGACAGAACATCCTATTTCTTTGACGGAGGCATTATCTCGCTTTTGAATGACTTAAATAGGGGAAAGAAAACCTTTCATGAGCCCATCTATATTTTAAAAACGGTTGAAGACAAAGAGGTTGAGGTGGTCATCCAATATAACGATTCAATAAATGAAAACGTGTACTCATTTGTAAATGTCATCAACACTCACGAGGGAGGCGCTCATCTGACCGGCTTCCGCATCGCATTAACGAAAGCCATAAATACCTATGCCCGCCGAGAACATAGTGAAAAGGATGCTGGCGACCCACTCACGGGTGAGGATGTCAAAGAAGGACTGACCGCAATCGTTTACGTAAAAATGCCTTCAACTAATCTCCAGTTTGAAGGACAAACAAAAACAAAACTTGGGAATAACGAAGTACAGGCAATTGTGCAACAAGCGGTGTCAGAATACTTGGATGTTTATTTCGAAGAGAATCCAAAAGTTGGTCGAGAAATTCTCGGTAAGATTCTTCTTGCACAAAAGGCGCGCCTGGCGGCAAAGGCCGCTCGTGAGGCCGTACTTCGTAAAGGAGCACTTGAGGGCGCCACGCTTCCGGGTAAACTCGCCGACTGTTCAGAAAAAGATCCTGCACTCTCCGAGTTGTTTCTTGTTGAAGGTAACTCGGCTGGTGGTACTGCCAAACAGGGAAGAAACCGCCGGTTTCAGGCAATATTACCTCTTCGCGGAAAAGTACTTAATACTGAACGGGCATATTTGGATAAAGTTTTAGCTTTTAAAGAAATAAAAGATCTTGTCATTGCCCTCGGTATGGGGATTGGAGAAACGATAGATTACAAAAAGCTTCGCTATCATAAAGTAGCTATTATGACCGATGCGGACGTCGATGGAGAACATATCCGTACCCTTCTCTTGACATTTTTCTTTCGCCACATGCCCCAGATTATACAGAACGGACACTTATATGTAGCGCAACCGCCCCTATATAAAATGCAACAGGGTAAAAAAATACAGTACGCCTATTCCGAGGAAGAAAAGGAAAAAGAAGTTGCCAGATTTCAAAAAGTGAGTCCTGCGATGGTGAATGTCCAACGCTATAAGGGTTTGGGAGAAATGAATCCTGAACAACTCTGGGAAACAACTATGAATCCGGATAACCGTATTTTGAAACAAGTCACGATAGCTGATATGCAAGAAACAGACCATGTATTTGCTATGCTTATGGGTGATGAAGTCCCCCCGAGAAAAAAATTTATTGTGACACATGCAAAACTAGCTAATTTGGATATATAACCGTTATAACGGTTATAACAATTATAATTTTTATAACTATTATGAATCTGTCAAAACTCTCAGTCGGCAAAAACCCTCCCGAAGAAGTTAATGTATTGGTTGAAATTCCTCAAGGTTCAGCCATAAAATATGAAGTGGATAAAGAATCTGGATATGTCATGGTTGACCGGTTTGCGTTCACCACCATGGTCTATCCATTTAACTATGGATTTATTCCTGGCACTCATGCCGAAGATGGAGATCCGGTAGATGTCCTCGTTATCTCAACCTATCCGGTACATCCAGGAACGGTTATACCTGTCCGTCCCATTGGTATGCTTGAGATGGAGGATGAAGAGGGGATTGATACCAAAATTCTTGCCGTTCCCACAAAAAAAGTTGACCCTTTTTATTCTGATATTGAAGATATCAACGATTTAAATGAGACAGTCAAACAAAAAGTACAACATTTTTTTAACCATTACAAAGAACTCGAAAAAGGCAAGTGGGTAAAGACGAGAAACTTTTTACCCAAAAAAGACGCCCTCGCCGCAATCAAAAGAGGATTAGCTTGATATAGCTTTGATATAACCGATATAACAATTATAACTTTTATATGACAGACTCTAACCAACCACCGACTGTACCAATAAGTCCCAAACTCATCACCACCGAAATTACGGCTGAGATGAAGCGGGCATATCTGAACTATGCGATGTCTGTCATCGTGTCTCGTGCGCTTCCTGATGTGAAAGACGGCCTCAAACCCGTTCACCGGCGTATCCTCTATGCGATGCACAAGTTGGGGCTCTCCTCAGGTGCGCGTTTTTCAAAATCCGCAAAAGTGGTCGGAGAAGTTTTGGGAAAGTATCATCCTCATGGAGACGCCCCCGTCTACGAGGCCATGGCTCGTATGGCGCAGGATTTTACCATGCGCTACCCTCTCATCAAAGGTCAGGGTAATTTCGGTTCGGTGGATGGAGATCCGCCGGCCGCTATGCGTTATACCGAAGTTAAGCTTGCCAAAATAGCAGATGAACTTCTTTTTGATATAGATAAAGAAACAGTTGAGTGGGGAGATAATTTTGACGCAACTCTCAAAGAGCCCTTTTATCTTCCCGGAAAACTTCCCAATCTTCTCCTTATGGGAGCTGAAGGTATCGCCGTCGGTATGGCCACCAAAATTCCGCCTCATAATTTGAATGAACTGGTTGATGCCATAGTCCACATGATTGAAAAGGCAAAAATTGAAGGGGGGAGGAAAGACGAAAAGAAACACCTTTTGTTTGACGTAACATCTGAGGATCTTTTTGAATATGTGAAAGGACCGGACTTTCCCACCTGCGGTATCATCTACGGAACCGCGGATATTAAACAGGCATATCTGACAGGTAAAGGCAAGGTATTAATCCGTGCCAAAATTGAGGAAGAGGATATGGGAAAAGGTAAAATGGCCATGATAGTGCGGGAGTTACCTTACCAAGTAAATAAATCGAATTTGGTTGAAAAAATCGCGCATTTAGTCAATGACAAAAAGATCGTCGGTATTTCAGATCTCCGCGATGAATCTGACCGCGATGGTATACGTGTCGTGATTGAGTTAAAACGTGACGCCTCCTATAAAAAAGTATTAAACAATCTATTTAAATTTACCGAACTGCAAACTTCATTTCCGGTAAATATGGTCGCGCTCGTCGACGGAATTCCGCAGACACTTTCTTTGAAAACCATACTTGAACTGTATCTCAAGCACAGAGTCCATATGGTCACCCGTAGGTCTGAATTTGAACTGAGAGAGGCAAAAAAAAGAGCTCACATCCTTGAAGGATACCTCATCGCATTGGACCATATTGATGAAGTTATACAGGTAATAAAAAAAGCAAAAGACGAACCCGAGGCAAAGATGAAGTTGATGAAAAAATTCGGTCTTTCAGATGCTCAAACTCAAGCGATTCTCGAGATGCAACTTCGCCGCCTTACCGGACTTGAAAGATCAAAGATTGAGGACGAGCTTGCGATGTTAAGAGAAACGATTGCCTATCTTGAGGCACTTCTCAAAGATATTTTGAAAATACTAAAAGTTATAAAAACAGAGCTTCTTTATCTGAAAGAAAAATACGGTGATGAACGGAAAACCAAAGTCATCAAAGCTCGCCCCGGAGAGATTACCGATGAGCAACTTATTGAAAATAAGGAAGTTATCGTAGTTCTGACCAAAGAAGGATACATCAAACAGGTTCCCCGTGAGACCTTCCGCATACAAAATAGGGGAGGCAAGGGAGTCTCGGGGATTGAGACAAAAGACACTGATAACGTGTATCACATCACAACGGCCATGACTCATGACTCCATCCTCTTTTTTACCAACATGGGTCGCATTTTCCAAAACAGGGTATGGGATATCCCACAGGGTTCCCGCATATCAAAAGGAAAAGCAATCGTCAATCTGTTGACCCTTCGCCCCGAGGAAAAAGTAACATCGCTATTGACATATCAAGTTGATCCTAACGGCACAACTCAAGGCCAGAAATTTGTTTTTATGGCAACCAAGCATGGCACGGTAAAAAAGACATCGTTTGCGGATTTTGCCAATATTCGGACCAATGGTATTATCTCAATCAGACTTGAAGGCAATGATGAGCTTCTCTGGGTCAAGATGACAGACGGTAATATGAATGTCCTTATTACCACTCATCAAGGGAAAGCCATCATTTTCAAGGAGTCTGAAGTGAGACCTACCGGCCGGGCCTCTATTGGAGTCCGCGGGATAGAGCTCAAAGACGGGGATGAGATAGCCTCATCCGACGTATTTGTAAACGCTGATTTTAAGAAAAATATATTCGTCATCGGAAAGAAAGGCGTGGGTAAAAAGACAAACCTATCCCTGTTTAAGGGTCAGCACCGGGGAGGCAAAGGAGTCAAAGTAGCCTCAGTTGATGAAAAAATCGGACAGATTATATTCGTACAGATTATAAACCCCACCGATTCAACCGTCATTATTACCAGTGGCCACGGTCAGGTAGTGAAAATCCCCTTAGCCTCGATTCCTCCACGATCCCGTTCGGCCAAGGGAGTCATCCTTATGCGCTTTTCCCAAAAAGGCGATGAGGTTGTAAGCGCGACCTTAGTTTGATATAATGGGCAAACATGATTATTCCTTGCAAAAAAATCGCACAGGAGTTAGAAAAGGAGCTTAAAAAAGAAGTACTTGCACTGAAAAAGAAGAAAAAATCCATCAAATTGGTTGTTTTTCTCGTTGGCACCGCCTCAGATCAGCTTTCATTTGTCAAAATAAAAAAAACAATAGCCTCGCGCATCGGAGTCAGGTTTGAATTTATCAATATCAAAGAAACCCCTCCTTTTGAAAAATTTGTCCGCCTGATTAAGGAAACATCTCACGACCCCGAGACAACTGGTATTATCATCCAACAGCCTCTCCCTGCTCAGCTCAGCACCGATAGTGTGTATGATTTTATCGATATAAAAAAAGAGATTGAAGGACATCGCAGAAAAACCGAATTTTTCTCTCCCTTAGGTCTTGCTGTTTTAACTGTTTTCAGATATCTGTATATCAGCCCCAAGATTGATAAAAATCTCTTTGTTGACATGAAAAAAGATATTAACGGTCTGAAAAAATCACTTAAACACAAAAAAATTGTAATCATCGGACGTGGCGAAACCGGCGGGAAACCGGTAGGAAAAGTATTAACAAATGCCAAAATTAATTTTGTTTCAACTAACACCCAGACTATTAACCCTACAGAATATTATAAGGAGGCAGACATTATTCTGACGGCGGTTGGAAAAAAGGTAGTCACAGCAGATATGCTGAAAAATGGAGTTGTTCTCGTCAATATGGGACTCCGTCATGAAGGCGGAAAATTAAAAGGAGATTACGATGAAAAAGATATAAAAGATGTGGCAGGATTTTATACCGAAACTCCCGGAGGTGTTGGACCTCTTGATGTCCTATACCTCTACAAGAACCTGATCGATGCTGCGCATATGCAAAAGTAAGTTAAAAGTTTAAAGTTAAAAATTAAAAATTACAGTTCAAAATTTAGAAGTTACCAAACTTGTACACTTATAACTTCAACTTTTCACTTTGAACTTCTAACTTTGAATTTATCTTCATGAAGATTGTTATTGTAACCGGTCCCTCTGCGACTGGTAAAACAAATCTTGCTCTTCAATACGCAAAAAAATATGATGGAGAACTTGTCAACTTCGACTCCCGCCAAATCTACAAAAAACTCGATATTATCACCGGAAAGGATAAGCAAATCATTTCAAATTTCAAATTTCTAATTTCAAATTATATTTGGCTTTATGATCTCGTTGACCCCAAAGAATACTTCTCCTCTTTTGATTTTGTTCAACGGGCTATAACCGTTATAAAAGATATAATTGATAGGAAAAAAGTTCCTATTTTAGTAGGGGGGACATATCTTTATCTCTATCATCTCCTCTATAAAATTGAAACCGAGAATATACCCCCCAGCTTATTGTTGCGCCAAAAATTAAACACTGAAACGGTTGCTAAACTTCAAGATAAACTTAGGGAGGTCGACACACACTTATTTCAGAACTTGAATGAAAGCGATAAACAAAACCCACAAAGACTTATTCGTAAGATTGAGATTGCATCCTTTTATAAAAAAAAGGGTGTAAAAGTTCCTACAAAAATGCAGTTTCTTTTCAATAATTTTTTTAAAGATAAAGAGATAGAGTTTATAGGATTAACTTATAAAAACCGGGAAGATATTTTCAAGGCCATTAAAATAAGGGTTGATAAAAGGCTTAAGGAAGGGGCGATCGATGAAGTGCAAAGTCTTCTTGCCGAAGGATATAACAAACATGACCCGGGGATGAAAACTATTGGATATCAACAAATCATTCGATATTTAAAAGGGAAGATGACGAAACAGCAGGCGATTGATGAATGGACGCGGAAAGAGTTTCAATATACTAAACGTCAACTTACTTTTATGAAAAAAGACCCGAATATAGTATGGAGATATGTCTAATGCGCCTATTGTCATTTCGAACCCTGAGAATAGTCGAAGGGTGAGAAATCTAGCGAAGCGTATATAATTACGTTCACTTTGTTCACTAGATTTCTCGCTACGCTCGAAATGACCTATGAACTTTTCTTAAACATCTTCATAAATGCCTCTTTCGGAATTTCGACCGTTCCAACCGACTTCATCAATTTTTTACCTTCTTTCTGCTGTTCCAGAAGCTTTCTTTTCCGTGAAAAATCTCCTCCCCCCACCAATTTTCCTTTATGCATCAATACATCTTTTCGGAAAGGAGATATCCTCTCCGATGCCAGTATTTTGCCTTTGTAACGGGCTTGTATCCGTATTTCAAACTGCTGGCGGGGGATAACCTCATGTAATTTCTTGGTAAGCTCAGCTCCCCGTTTCATGGCGCGTTCCTTCACCACCACCTCAGAGAATTCCTCAATCGCCTCCATATTCAGTAATAATTCAAGTTTATCCGCATCCACATGTTGATAGCGTGACAATTCCCAATCGAGCGATGCATACCCGCTCGTTACACTTTTCAGATTATCAAAAAAATCAGATATCATCTCAGACATGGGAATTTCATAGGTCAAAGAGACTTGATTTTTATTATCCATCGTAATGAATGTTGCACGGTAATCATCACACAATTTCATGATGGCACCCATGTATTCCTCGGGGGTAAGAATAAGAATTTTTGCATATGGTTCATAAAATTCTCCATTTTCTATCTTATATTCCACCTGTGGAGGAGTGAGAACGATAGATAACTCATATTCCCGTTCAAGCCGCTCTCGTACCACATCCGCATGGAGAAGACCTAAGAAGCCCACACGAAATCCTGCCCCGAGAGCTTTGCTGAAAATGGATGAAAATTGCAAAGCCGAATCATTTAAGTAAAGCTTTTCAAGTGCTTTTTTCAGATTAAGATAATCATGAGTATCGGTGGGAAACACAGATGCGTATACCATCGGTTTTACTTTTTTATAGCCTGGGAGAGGTTGCGTTATGATGCGCGCCTCACCCATCGTATCACCGATTTCAACCTTATGAATATCTTTTAAATTGGTGGCAACATATCCAATATCCCCATACGAAAGTTCATTGATTGGATAGAGTTCAGGACAAAATTTGCCCGTTTCAAGAACCTTAAATGTCTCACCGGTATGAACCATTTTTATTTCTTTGCCTTTTTTGATACTACCGCTTATTACGCGGATGAAGGCAATCACCCCCTTATGCGAATCGTAATATGAATCGAAAATTAATGCTTTTAAATTTGAGACTTCGACTTGTTTGGAAATTGGAATTTGGATATTGGGATTTGTTTGGAAATTGGAATTTGGATATTGGGATTTGATCATTGGTGCCGGTATCTTTTCAACAACCGTCTTCAATAATTTCTCAACATTCAACCCCGTCTTTGCGGATACCTCGAAAATTTCTTCTTCATTAATCCCTAAAAAAGCTTTCAGTTGTTTTTTCGTCTTTTCAACTTGGGCATTTGCCATATCAACCTTATTGACAACCGGAATAATCACCAAGTTTTTCTCAATTGCCTTGTAGGCGTTTGCAATGGTCTGCGCCTGTACTCCTTGCGTGCAATCAACAAGTAAGATGACGCCTTCAACGCATGCTAAAGTCCGATCAACTTCGTATGAAAAGTCCACATGCCCGGGAGTATCTATCAAGTTCAATATATATTGTGAATTTTCAATTTTCAATTTTGCAGTTTTCAATGAATTTTCATTACTCGAATTTTCATTGGTAATTAAATCATTGGAAATTGATTGTAAATTGGAAATTGGTAATTGAAAATTATAATGCATAGTTACCGGCGCTAACTTGATGGTGATTCCCCGTTCGCGTGATATGGGATTTCGGTCCAGAAATTGTTCCTCATGTCCGCCAACCTTCACCACGCCGGTTAATTCCAAAAAACGGTCGGCCAGCGTCGACTTCCCGTGATCAACATGGGCAATAATGGCAAAGTTTCGAATATTTTTTACATTCATAGTGATAATCTAAATGCTATTTGTCATCCCCGCGTAGGCGGGGATCCAGGCGCCTGGATTCCCTCCTTCGAGGGAATGACGATATTATTCAACCTTCAAAATTTTCACCGTCGAAGTCATCCCTTCAGCCGCCCAATATTCTCCGTGAAGCACAATCAAAATATCCCCTTTTTTCGTTAATATCTTTTTTTTCAAAAAGGTAACCGCCCTTAATACATCTTCTTTCTCAACCTCTGTTTTTTTAAGAGAAGGTTTAAAGGAAAAGGGAATGACTCCATATTGTAACGTAAGACTGTCACTTATGGTATCGGTAGGGTCAAAGGCAAAAATAGGAACTAAAGGACGATAACGCGAAAGAAGACGCACTGTTTTTCCCGTGTGAGTAAATACAAGAAATCCCGCAACATGCTCTTTCAGATTCCGGTAAGCCAAGTAGAGACCATACGCACTGTCACATAATATGGCGTCCTGATCAACTACTTGAAAATCAAATCGTTTACGGCTATCCACCATGTTTTTCAGTTCATTGAAGGCAAGCGTCTTGCTCATGACCTTCACCGCCTCGGCCGGATGTCCACCCGTTGCGGTCTCGCCTGATAGCATCACCGCATCAGTCAGATCGTAAGTTGCGTTGGCAATATCAGATACTTCAGCGCGTGTGGGGTATGGTTTCTCGATCATACTCTCCAACATTTGAGTGGCCGTGATCACCGGTATCCCTTTTTTGATACTTTTTTTTATGATAATTTTTTGATAGTAAGGAACTTCCTCAAGCGGGAGCTCAACCCCTAAGTCTCCTCGAGCTACCATGATCCCATCACTTACATCAATGATTTCGTCTAAGTTCTTTAACGATTTTTCCGTCTCAATTTTTGCAATAAGCCTTGCGTTTACGTTATATTTTTTCATCTCGCGCCTCACGACACGTATATCATCTGCGGTTCGCACAAAGGAAAGGGCTACAAAATCCACTTCGTTTCGTGATGCAACTTTCAATCCTTCAAAATCACGATCAACCATAACAGGGAAGGGGAAATCAGCCCCGGGGATGTTTAACGCCTTTTTATTTTTCAGGACGCCTGATGAGTGAGATCGTAAATATATTTTTCCCTCTTTTTTTTCAACCGTAAAAGAAAATGATCCGCTATCGGCCAGAATTTTTTGTCCAACACTCAAATGCCGGATGATTTGCGGATGGGATATAGATACATCCTGACCTTCACCGAAAGAAAGAAAGTCGTTCTCCTTTACCGTAAGTTGGTCAACGGACATATTTATCCTTATTTCAGGTCCTTGTAGATCGATGAGAGTGCCAACCGGTAGCCCCAATTTTTCGGAAATTCTATTTACTCTCTGTATGCGGTCGCTGTGCCATTCAAGGATATTGTGTTTAAAATTGAAGCGGAAAATATTCACACCGGCTAAAATCAATTTTTCAATCAACTCCGGTGAATCACATGAAGGACCGATTGTTGCAACAATCTTCGTTAATTTATCCATAGAAGCTAATTATAGCAGAATTACGTTCCCTCTTTCCAAGATTCCAAATACTTTTTCTGTTCAGAAGTCAAAGTGTCTATACTTATTCCTTCCGCCTTCAGCTTTAATGCCGCAATCTGTTTGTCCAGTTTTTCGGGAAGTTGATACACTTTCCCTGTGAGTTTCCCACGGTTATTCCACATGAACTCGGAAGCCAGTGCTTGCCCTGCAAAACTCATATCCATGACTGAGGCAGGATGTCCCTCTGCCGATGCTAAATTAACTAAGCGACCCTCTGCCAACAAATATATGTTCTTTTTGCCTAAATTATATTCTTCAACAAATGGTCGTAAAGTCTTTACTTTTTTAGCCAACTTTTTGAGCGCCTCTTTGTTTATCTCCACATCGAAATGTCCCGAATTTGCCATGATGAGCCCATCTTTTGCTACCTTAAGATGTTCCATATCAATCACATGTTTATTTCCGGTGACGGTGACGATTATGTCTGCATGTGAAATTGCTTCTTTCATTGGTTCAACCACAAATC
>CAYINK010000030.1:0-10735 GCA_964364765.1 uncultured Gammaproteobacteria bacterium | reverse complement strand
CTTCCCGCAACACATTTTCACCCTCTCCCCTCCCCTCAGGGTTTAACATGAGACGTCGTTTAATGATGCGTTCGATCGCGGCTCGGCGGATGAGGTGGTCCTCACGGTACTCTATAGCATTGCGGATTTTTTCGTATATCAGGGCTACGAGTGAAACAGTTTGCGATACGTGTATCTTTGATACGTCATCCGGCTTCATGCGGGGTTTGATCGCCTTCAGGTTATCCAGGAGTGCCGAGGTAAAATGAGACAAAACAATAGGATCAATAGGGGTTTCCGAAGGAACTTCAGCAGTTTCTGACATGCTATATTATAAGATAATGGCAGAGATTAAGCAAGGCCTCGTGTACTTTCCCATTTGAGGCTATTATACCATGAGAAATGTCATGTTTTCGTATGGGGTTGCCATGAAAATCGGTCACTTTGCCTCCAGCGGCCTCCACCATAAGCATACCTGGGGCTATGTCCCACCATTTGGGACCAATATGTTTTTTTGATGTTGCCGTTATGAAACCCTCCCCTGCCCCAAATGAGACGTTGTAGAGGCCTTCCACATCCCATGCGCTACTTCGAATTCTATACACATTTTTCTTTAATATTTTAAAAAACTCAACATAATGATCCAGTTCGTTATCTGGCATCTGCTTTTTCGGAAGCGAAAGATAGACAAAAGATTTTGATAAATCTCCTTGAGAAGAAATTTTCACATCTTTGCCATTTACCTTGGGTATCTTTTGATAGCCAGACGAAAATAACCTATCGACTTCAGGCTGATATCCAACCCCACAAACCAATTTTCCCTTATATTCAAGTGCAAGCAGTACATAATAATAAGGCATGTGGCGGATAAATTCTTTTGTACCATCCAGTGGGTCAATAATCCACTGAAAGTCGGATTTCTGGAGAAGATCCGGGGTTTCTTCGGTTAAAATGCTGTGATTAGGATAATGAAGTTTAATCTGATCAATTATAAATTTCTCTGAGGCATAATCTGCGTCCGTTGCTATGTCTACTAATAACGTATCTTTTGTTCTTTTAATGCGGTAGTTTTCCTTGAAAGACTTCAAAATCGCCCCCGCACTCCTAACCGTGCGCTCCGCAAAGAGTTGAAATTCTACTATCTGTGTACTTTTCAGCATACTAATTTAGAGAATCCACGTTTACTCCGGATTTAAAATCAACTTCTTTCAATGCGTGCAGGATGTTCGAAACTTGCTTTTTTAGGAGATCATACATTTTTTGAGACTTTGCTTCAAATTTCACGGTAAGGTAGGGTCCATTTTGAGAAGCTCGGACGATAAGCATCTCCGACTCCGTATCCATCCGAACACCGTCAATCTCAATATATTTTGCTTTTGGATATAGTTTCTTCATTGATCCACCTATTTTTTTTGTAACAACTTCAAATTTGATAGCATCCGCACAGCCGACTTTGATTTCCGGACTTGAAAAATACTGAGGAAGCTCCTTTACTGCTTGACTGAGGGTTAATTTTCTGCGAGTCAGATAGGCAAGCAGGCGCAAACTTGCAACTGCACCGTCATCGTGTCCATAAAAATTATCTACAAAGTAAAAGTGCCCACTGAGTTCTCCGCCAAAAGGCGCTCTTTCATCGCGCACCTTTGCCTTTATGAATGAGTGGCCAGTAAGCCATATCACCGCTTTACCTCCGGCTTCTTTTACCACGTCATCAACCTGCTTTGAACAGAGAGTGTTGAACACAATTTTTGAACCCGGTAAGAAGTCAAGAATATCTTTTGAAAAGAGAGAAACCAACGTATCATTCCAAATAAGATTTCCTTTTTCATCCACAACTCCTAGCCTGTCCCCATCCGTGTCATACGAAAAACCGATGTCAGCTTTTTCTTTCACCACCCGTCTTGCAAGGCGCTCTTGTACTTCCCGTTCAGTTGGATCAGCAACCCCAACCGGAAAATTACCATCAATTTTGGTATTTTGCTCAACCACCTCACAGCCTAACATGCGGAACAACTTGGGAAGAAATATTCCAGTTGTGGCCGCGCATGAATCAACTACCACTTTAAAATGCCCGATTTTATCAACCCTTCTGATAATGTCATCTAAATAATCTTTGGTAACATCTTTTTTTATATGTTTACCTTTGGGCTTTCGTGAAACAAACTTACCCGACTTAGCAAGCTCTCTGAATTCTATGATATCAGACGTCAACATAGTCTCTGAATAGCCGATACCAAACTTAAAACCATTAAATTGCTTAGGATTATGCGATGCTGTAATCATAACCATTCCACGGGTTCGAAAATAATATTGCGCAAAATAACAGATCTGAGATAAGGTCATACCGATGTCATAGACGGTAATACCAGATTCGGTCAACCCCTTAACCATCGCATCCCGAAACGAGGGGCTTGATAGGCGAGAGTCATATCCGAGTACGCAGTCAAAGATGCGTCTTTGTAAAAGCCAAGTTGCGTAAGCCTTGCCCAAATTTTCAACACGGGCTTCGTTTAAATCAGTGCCCACAACACCTCGAAGATCATAACCGCGAAACACATGGTCCGGAACAACGAGTGATTTATTCATATACGTATATTATAAGTAGTAACAGGCCAAAATCTCAAGTGATTTCTTCACTCCAAAGGGGTTTGTGCCTGACTTGGTAGTCGTTTCCAACCGATACAGCCCTTCATAGAAGTCTGAAAGGTTGTTTTGTGTCCAACGCTTTGCCTGGGAAGTAAGATTGTGACGTTGCCATGACTGGATAGTATTGGCGAAAATTCCCTCATAGGCAAGTAAAAGGGTACGAATATGACGGTATAACATGATAAAAATAAATGTTTCATCTTGAGACTCAGCTATGACAGAAAGTGTTTGAACGAAGGTGGTTAGGTTGCCAGGCACACATGCCTCAAGCAATTTGAAGATGCTTTTTGACGGTTTAAACTCTTTCACTTTAGCAAAATCTTTTAATTTAACCTCACGACCCGCCTTCTCTTCCCAATCAATAAGTTCAATGTCTTTACGGGAAGCTATTTCCAATACCACATCCTCAAGAGTCTTAAGCGTAGACTTTTTTACACTTTTTTTTCCTCGTTTCCGTATGATTGATGCCTCAAGGTGCTCAGTGATAAATATGAGTTTTGATGAGAATAAATTGAGATTGTCTCCTTGCCATTTGAGGATGTCCGGAACTTCTTGTGGTGAAAGGTACGCGACTTCATCTCCTTTATTTTTGAATTCACCTTTAATTTGGGAAAGATAATTGCGCGATGATACAATATCTTCTCCGCAGATAATAGTCAGCATGAAGTCATTATAGCATTCCCATGAAAATCTAATATACTGAAAGTATGTATGATCTCATATCCATCGGGAACATAAGTATAGATCTTTTCTTTCAAGGGGATTCCCTGACCCATACCGGCAACCGGTTTAATCTGGCCTTGGGAGGAAAATATCTGGTCGACCATTTTTATGAGACGCTAGGCGGTGGAGGGGCAAATGTGGCAATAGGAGCAACCAAACATGGACTCAAATCTGCCATAATTGGTGTCATTGGGAACAACCAGTTTAAACCTATTATCCTGAAACACTTAAAGGACCACGATGTTTCAAATGAATTCTGTAATTACAAGGATGATTACCAAAAAATTTCATCCATTCTTCTTTCCCCAAGCGGAGAGCGGACCATAATAAATTATGAGACGCCACATGAGCATATTTTTGAAAAAACGGAAGATTTTCTCCACCTGAAAAAAGCAAGAATGATATATATTTCAAATCTTCCCCGAGTTCCCCTCCAAGAAAGAATACATGTGTTGTCTTACTTAAATTCTCAGAACATTCCTGCTGTCTTAAACTTTGGGATAAGGGACTGCAGAAGGCCTCTTCATCAAATTCTTCCTCTGATAAGTAAATCCCAGATACTGATTGTTAATTCGCATGAGTTCTCGGAGATGGTTAAACGTCCTTATGAAAGTATCGACTTTAACCGTGAAGTGAGAAAGCACATTCATTCCGCATTTAATTCCTTGCTCGTTGTAACTGACGGGGAAAAAGGAAGCTACAGTTATTATGGAAATAAAGTTTATTATATGAGGGCTTTGCCTGTTAAAAAAATGGTTGATACCACGGGGGCTGGTGACGCGTACACTGCCGGGTTTATCGTTGGCTATCTTAAACGCGCTGGAGATGTAGCAAAATCTATGGAGATAGGCGCTGAGTACGCGGTCAAAATAATTGAAAAGGTTGGAGCAAATTAAATCATTGCGTTTATAAATGCGAGAAACAACGGATGCGGCTTCCAAGGACTGCTCTTATACTCCGGATGACCTTGTGTACCCATATAAAAAGGATGCACGGATTTAGGAAGTTCAATTATTTCAACAAGGTTTTCTATTTTTGATCTTGCACTTATTATCAAACCCTTATCTTCAAAATCTCTTGTATAGGCATTATTAAACTCCCAGCGGTGGCGGTGACGCTCGTTGATGAGAGTTGTTTTATATATCTCCCAAGCTTTCGTGTTCCTTTTTATTACTGCATCCCATCCTCCCAAGCGCATAGAGCCACCATAGGAGCGTGCTTGAAGAATTTTTTCCTGATCTGGAATAAGATGAATGACAGGATGGGCTGTTTTGAGGTCATTTTCAGTTGTGTTTGCGTCGGTCCATCCAAGAACATTTCGGGCAAATGCCACAACCGCAAGTTGCATCCCATAACATAAACCAAAAAAAGGTATTTTCTGAACCCGTGCAAAATTTGCCGCGGCAATCATACCCTCTGAGCCACGTTTGCCCCAGCCAATGGGAACAATAATTCCATCAGGGTTTCCCATTATTTCCACACCTTTTTTTTCAATTTGTTCCGCGTCAATCCATTTAGTAGTTACCTCTACTCCTTCTTTCCACGAAGCGTGATCAATTGCATCAAATAATGCCGCATAGGAATCCTTTAGTTGATACTCGCCAGTTCCAAAGTACTTTCCCACGATCACAATTTCTTTTTTTATTTTTTTTTCCCTTTTTATACTGCTAACCAACGTTTTTATTCTCTCTAAGTTTGGTTCTTTATAGACAAGTCCAAGTTTTCTGACGATTTTCTTATCAAATTCTTGCTTGTAAAGAATGAAGGGAACTTCGTAAACGCTTTTACAATCTGGATTAGATATAATATCCTCCCCGCGCACATTACAGAATAACGCAAAGCGATCGCGACGACGCTGATCAATATAGGTGTTAGATCGTGCCACAATAAAATCGGGCTGAACTCCCATAGAATTGAGAGTACGGACGGAAAGTTGCGTTGGTTTTGTTTTTGGTTCACCCAAATGTTCTGGAGTAGGGACATAGCTTACGTGAATGTGAATGACGTCACCCGGATAACGTAATGTCAAAATACGGGAAGCTTCATAGAAGAATACATTCCAATATTCACCTGCTGTTCCTCCCAATTCGATGAGAACTATTTCAGCATTTTGATTTTTCCCAACCTTTTGAATTTTTTCAATTATTTCATTACTTATGTGAACCGCCTCAACGTCTTCACCGTTATACTCGAAACGACGTTCCTTGGCTATAATATCTCTATACACTTGTCCCATGGTCACGAAGTTGTCCTTGTTCATGTTTCGCCCGAGGAATTTCTCATATGTTCCAATGTCCATATCGGTCTCAGTACCATCTTCACAGAGAAACGGATCTCCATGCTCGATAGGATTTATGGTACCGGCGTCGATATTGAGGTATCCCTCAAATTTTACGGGGGTGACACGATATCCTGAAGATTGGAGAAGATACGCGACGGATGCGGAGGTAATTCCTTTTCCGATTCCGGATATCACCCCACCTGAAATAAAAATATATTTAAGCTTTGACATCTTTTATGGTCCACGAACTGAAATCACATTTTGGATAATTACTGCACCCGTAAAAACGTTTTTTGTTCTTAGAATACTTTACCACAATATCACCCTGACATTTGGGGCATTTTTTACCCGGAACTACGTGGAGAAATGATTTCGTAAATTTACAGGCAGGGTATCCGGTGCAGGCGTAAAATTTGCCGAATTTTGAAAAACGGATAGTGAGTGATTTACCGCACTTTGGACATTTTTCGCTTGTCTCCTCATCGATGGTGACCAATGTACCATCATTTGTTTTTATGTCCAACTGTTTTTTAAAAGGGTCATATACTTCATGGAGAACCGAAGTCAGCTGTTTTTTACCCTCGGCAATCTCATCAAGCGCTTCTTCCATGTGAGAAGTAAAGGAGAGATCAAAAAGGATGGGAAAACTGGAGGATAAATAATCGGAGATTGGCTCACCCAATTTGGTCGGAGTAAAATACCGATAATCCTTCTCCACATACCCTTTATCCTGGATGAGGGAAATAATGGGCGCATAAGTTGAAGGTCTCCCGATACCTTTTTCCTCCATAATATGTATCAGGCTTGCTTCATTGTAACGTGGGGGTGGAGAAGTCTCTTGTTCTTTCGATTCAAGACTGGTGAGGGTAATGGGTGCACCTTCCTTAATATCGATTGACCGGTTATTCTGAGTGACAAAATCCTTATGGGTAAGTTTTAAAAAACCGTCAAACATTACTTGTTGAGAGCTTGTTTCAAACAGGTAATTTTTGCCCGACTTGACATATATTTTTACCACTTTTATTTCTGCCTCCTTCATTTGGGTGGCAACTGCCCGTTCGAATATAATTTTATAAAGTTTCTTATGATTTACGGTAATTTTCTTCCCCTTTGCTGTATTCAGTGAAGACTCATCGACTAGTTTTGTTGGGCGGATTGCTTCATGTGCTTCTTGTGCTAGACGTGACTTCGTTCGGTATCCGCGTGGTTTCTCAAGTGCATAGTCCTTTCCGTATTTTTCGACAATATAATCTTTTGCACGAAATACAAACTGTGTTGAAAGATTAAAAGAATCAGTTCGGTGATAGGTGATGATACCCTGTTCATACAAATCCTGTGCAAGCCGCATGACCATTTTTGAGGAAAATCCGCATTTATAAAATGCATCCTGCTGAAGTAAGGAAGTTGTGTAGGGGGGTGGGGGATATCTTTTTATAACTTCCTCTTCTGTTTTTGAAACTGAATAGGTATCCCCTTCCAGATCTTTCATAATCGATGGAACGATCTCATCGGTTATGGATGTCTTTGTGTAAGTGTAATCCCCTGCGTAAAGTGAAATAGTATTGGATATCTCAAAAGATTTATCGTCTTTTGAAATAAGTTTTCCCTTGAGTTCCTCAGTTGACTTGAACAATCCGTAGATTTGAAAATATTTTTCAAGTTTAAAGGCCCGTCTTTCCTTTTCCCGTTCAACGATAAGTCTTAATGCTACCGTCTGAACCCGCCCTGCAGATAGCCAATTCTTCCCCGTTTTTTTCCAAAGCAAGGGAGAAAGTTCATAACCGACGATGCGGTCTAATATGCGCCTTGCCTGTTGTGCTTTGACCAGGTCAATGCGGAGTTCTGATGGGTGTGCCAAAGCTTCCTCGAGTGCACTTGCGGTAATCTCATGAAATACGATGCGTTTAAGTGGCCGACTTCCCGATTCAATTTCAAAATCGGGCCATTTATCCCGGATAAAACCAAGAAGGTGTGCTACATGAAAAGAGATCGACTCCCCTTCGCGATCCATATCGGTTGCGAGGATTATTTCATTATGTTTGCTCGCAAGTTCGATAAGTTGCTGGACTGTTTTTGCTTTCCTCTCGATAATTTCATATTTCGGCTCAAATTCATTTTCAAATCCTATAGCCATTTCCTTGCCCGGCAAATCACGGATATGACCCATCGTTGCAAAGACATAGTAATCTTGCTTGCCCTCCGAAGCTTTAGCGAAGGAGGGTCCCTTGAGAATACGGTTAAAAGTACGGGCTTTTGTAGGTGATTCAACTATGATTAGTGACATGGGATATAAAAATTATAACAGTTATAACAATTATAACCGTTATTCATTATGAAAAGTTTTTGGAGCTTTCCTTTTAAGAAGTTTTAAATCTACCAGAGATCTTCGATGTAAAGTTGAAATATCTTGTAACTGTTTTTTATCTTTTACCTGTTTCATATCTACTTTTGCGTCTTCAATTGCCTTCAGTGTTGCTTTATGATCAATTTCATCCTGTCCGTATGCTCGGGTAACTAAAAGTTGAACATTCTTCCCGTCGGTTTCCAAATACCCTCCTCCAATTGCCAACACCTCCTCATTTTTTTCAGTCCTATAAGTTACAATGCCTTCGTTCAATAATGAAAATAAATGAGTGTGGCGGGGTAGAACCGTCACGTCTCCCTCTGATGAAGGAGCGGTTATGGAAATAATATCCTTTTCCAAAACAATTCGTTTCGGAGTAATTATCTTGAGGTGTAAATTATGCATGTGAATCGTATTAGGATGATAATACTTCCTGTATGGTCCCCTTCATGTAAAAGGCTCCTTCTGATATGTCATCATGCTTACCATCCAATATTGCCTTAAATCCGGCAACGGTATCTTCAACTTTGACATATTTTCCCGGTCGTCCGGTGAAAGGTTCGGCAACAGCCATGGGTTGTGTGAGAAATCTCTGGATTTTACGGGCCCGTGAAACAGTCAATTTATCTACATCAGATAGCTCCTCCATACCTAAAATTGCAATAATATCCTGCAGATCTTTATACCTTTGCAAAGTTTTGATGACGCTGTGTGCGACTCGGTAATGTTCCTCGCCAACGACCGTGGGATCAAGTGCGCGCGAGGTTGATGCTAATGGGTCAATTGCAGGAAATAAACCTTGCTCCGCAAGTGAACGTTCGAGGTTCAATGACGCATCAAGGTGTGCAAACGTTGCAACAGGTGCCGGATCGGTATAGTCATCGGCAGGAACATAAACAGCTTGAATTGAAGTAATGGAGCCTTTATTGGTCGAAGTGATGCGTTCTTGTAAAGACGCCATTTCAGAGGCTAAAGTTGGTTGGTAGCCTACGGCTGATGGGATACGACCAAGCAATGCTGATACTTCAGATCCCGCTTGTGCAAAACGGAAAATGTTATCGATAAACAAAAGGACATCCATGTTTTTTTCATCTCGGAAATGTTCGGCCATCGTAACACCGGTGAGGGCCACACGAAGACGGTTGCCCGGCGGCTCATTCATCTGACCGAATACGAGTGCTGTTTTATCAATAACTTTTGTTTCTTTCATTTCAGCCCATAAATCATTTCCCTCACGCGTGCGTTCACCAACTCCGGTAAAAACGGAGACGCCTTGATGCGCTTTTGCCACGTTGTGAATAAGTTCCTGTATCAATACCGTTTTACCTACTCCAGCTCCTCCAAAGACGGCGACTTTTCCTCCTTTGATAAAAGGAGCAATAAGGTCGATGACTTTGACTCCAGTCTCAAATATTTCCTGATTGATGGATTGATCTGCGAAAGTTGGTGCATATTGGTGAATGGACCGTCTCAGTTTGGTATCTGTTTTTCCCAACTCATCAATTTCCTCACCTAATACATTATATAAACGACCCAACGTCTTTTCCCCCACGGGCACTTTTATTGATTCCCCCGTATTACTTACTTTAAGACCACGATTTAAACCGAATACACTTCCCATCGCAACTGTTCTTACTAATCCGGGTTCAAGTATTGCCTCAACTTCAAGCGTTATTTTTCCCAACTTATCATGCTCTATCTCAAGAGCATCATAAATCTTTGGCGTTTCCTTCTCAGGAAACTGAACATCAACCACCACGCCTCTAATAGATATTATCGTTCCCGTATTCATATTATTGTTGTAAAAATTATAATGATTATAGCGATTAGTTTATGCTTCAACCGACTCCTTAGCGGTTACCATGTCCAGCAATTCATTCGTAATTTTTTCTTGGCGTAATTTATTTCCTAATAGAGTTAGATTGTAGATGACATCCGTTGCATTATCGGTCGCGTTTTTCATTGCAACCATACGGGCAGAGTGTTCTCCCGCTTCCGATTGGATAATGACATTTCTGATTTTTTCTTCCACATAATTGCGTAAAAGGCTGTCAATGATGAGTTGAGGCGAAGGTTCAACTAAGTACTCCAGTACCTGAGTTTTTTCAAGTTTTTCTTTCACCTCAAGATGGAGGGGAAGAATGGTTTGGAGCGTAGGTTCGGTGTGGAGGGTAGACACAAATTTATTGTATAAAATGCTCACTTTATTGCATTGGCCTTTTAAAAATGCATCAAGCACAAAAGAAAATAATGCGGATGTTTTCAGTATGGGAGTAGGAGATGAAAAATCTGCCGTAATATTTGCACCTGTTTTGGATACAAAAGAAGCTCCTTTTTTTCCCACCGCAACAAAGTCGGTTTTCTTAATATCGATTATCTTGGCTAAATAGCGAAATAGGTCAAAGTTAAACGCTCCACATAAACCTTTGTTTGCAGTGATGAAAATGATTAAGTGCCGGTCTGTTGCCTCTTTATGGGGAGTTAATAAAAGTGATAAAGCTGGGTCTATGTTGCCAACGATTTTAAATATAATACTCTCCAAATTATCCTGATAGGGGCGTGACTCGATTGCGGCAACCTGTGCTTTTTTCATTTTGAAGGCGGATACAAGTTGCATGGACCGGGTAATTTTCTTCACATTGCTGACTGATTTTGTCTTTTTTCTAACTTGACGGATATTCATACTACTTCTTTTACTAACTTTTCAAGTTTTGCTTCCGTTTCGGGGCTGATTATTTTCTCCGTTTGTACTGTCTTTGTTA
>CAYINK010000029.1:0-10750 GCA_964364765.1 uncultured Gammaproteobacteria bacterium | reverse complement strand
AATGACAAACAAGATACCCCCATGCTCTGCGTCGGGGAGTATCTCATTTTTTTATCCGCGGTGTTTTTCGGTCTGGCGATTGCATCAAAAGTCAGCGCAATATATATTCTTCCCCTCATATTATTTTTCCTTTGTTTTCCTTTGATAAAAGAAAGGAAGTTTGGTCAGCTCCTAAAATGCCTTTTATTTTTTTTCGCAACTTCCTACCTTGTCATCCGGATTGCAAATCCCTACTATTTCCGTTCAACAGACCTTTTCGATCCAAGATTGAACGCAACATTTGAAAAGAGTATTACCGAGCTAAAAGCAATGTCAGACGGCAAAGTATGGTTCCCCCCGTCGGTCCAGTGGCATAGCAAGGCACCCGTATTATTCAGCTTATTTAATTTGAGTGTCTTTGGGTTGGGAATCCCTTACTTTATTTTTGTCATCATCGGTATGGTTTCATCGTTTAGTATTCAATTACTCGCAATCACTTTGTGGGTTGTTGGATATTTCTTATACAACTCTCTATCATTTACCAAAGCTCTTCGCTATCTCATATTTCTCTTTCCTTTCTTCTCCCTATTTGCCGCGATTGGGATGGTAAAAATTAAAAATTTCAAATTTCAAATTTTCATCGTAATACTCCTTCTCATTTGGCCCCTTACTTTTTCAACGATTTATCTCCAGAAGCATACCCGTTTTCAGGCATCCGAATGGATCTACCGAAATCTTCCCAATCAATCTATCATATTAAGCGAATATTGGGATGACGGGCTTCCATTACCCATCGAAAACACGAAAGGAAAATCGTTTAGAACGGAGGAGCTCCATGTTTTTGACCCGGACAATGAAGAAAAATGGATAAAAATGTCTGAGCAGTTGCAACGGGCCGATTATTATATCCTCTCGTCCAATCGAGGATGGGGAAGTGTGCCGACTGTTCCCCAAAAATATCCGCAGATGAGTAAATATTATGCAGATTTATTTAACGGAAAGACAAACTACAAATTGATTAAAAAAATTATTCCCACCTATCAATTTTTGTTTCCCTTTCATCCGAATTCATGGTTTAATAATTGGTTTGAGGAAGCGTTTACGGTGTATGATCATCCCAGTGTATTTATATTTAAGCGGAAATGAACATACATAAAATATCTTATTACGTAAGCTCTCTTGTTGCATTACAAGAAAAATTGATCTGCAAGTGGGATATATTATCATTCCTATTAAATAGACAATCAGTAATACATCTCAATGAAGGCACGTATAAAATAAGGACATTACTAGATATGCTTATTCTTAAAGAAACAATAATAGATGATTTTTATCTCCTTTCTGAGTGCAACTATAACTCAACAAGAACGATAGTTGACATCGGTGCAGGATTTGGAGATTTTTCCATATTTGCGGCCCGCATGTTTCCTGATGCAACTATCTACGCTTTTGAACCCAATCCAACACTATATAAACTACTTGAAGAAAATATTAAGAGAAATGATACCCGAAATATTGTCCCTTCATCTTATGCCGTATCAAATAAAAAGGCAATTGACCTATATTTTCCTTCTGAACCCACCCAATCAACCTATTCAAATATAACCTCATCAGATTGCAAAATAAGGGTAAAAGGAGTTCCCCTCTCTTCATTACTTATTAAACAAAAAATAGATTTTTTGAAGATAGACTGTGAGGGGGGGAGTGGGATATTATAAGATTTTTGTCTCAGGCGGAGAAAAAAAAGATTGGTATCATTTCAATGGAATACCACAATATGTATGTTGAGAATGTTGATCTGAAAATCAAAGAAAAGCTATCGTCTAATTTTAATGTAAAAATAAGGCCTGATTCTTTTTCTTCAGATTATGGACATTTATATGCAATAAATAATAAAAAAAAGGGGGGGAGTATTAAACAATAAAAGTGTGAAATCCCACACGATAATATCAGTGCTCATCTATCAAGTTTGTCATCCCCTCGAAGGAGGGGATCCAGTCTATCAACTTCCATTTAAAATTGTAATTTTAGTCTGGATTCCCGCCCCTGCCTGCCGGCAGGCAGGTTCGCGGGAATGACACTGAGACTACAATAAATCATTTCTTAAGTACGTAAAAGAAGGCACCGTATTTATTTTTTGATGGTGACTTTGTTATTTCTTTTACCCTTTCTTTCAGACGAAATATTTGAAAAAATTGGGGTAACAAAACCCACTTTTTAAAAAGTTTATAGGTGATAAGAGATGGGAGCGAAAGATAATGAAAGAGATCCAGCCATTTTGCCGTATTTTCATTGATATATCCAACTTCTTCCATGACGTTAAAGCCGGCTTTTTTAAACAATGTTTCCCATTGTTTTTTTGAAAGAAGACTTTCGTGTTCCTGGCGTCTATTCATCCATTTCGCATAATTCTTACCAAAAAATTTGGTTCCAAACATCATATCACTCCAGTCTGAAGTCATGACTGACGTTACACAGTACCCGTCTTTCTTTAATATCCGATAAATTTCACTCACTGAATTTGAGATGTTGGGAATATGCTCGAAAACGCAATTTGAAATGACTGTTTGCATTGAGTTGTTTTTGAGAGGAATGGTGATTCCGTCATACGTCAATATTTTTTTATAAACGTTTCGTTTTTTTGCTTCTTCAATCCGGAGATTGTTCTTAACTTCAAGACCAATATCTAATTTATTTTTACCAAAAGCAACCTGGGCAAAAAAACCGTCTCCACATCCAAAATCGAGAACTGGCGCCGTAATGTATTCCTTATATTTGTTAAATAACAAAGCCTCTTGAGGTCTGATGAAGGACATGAATGCAGGACGTTCTTTGAGATATGCATTAATAAATGAGAGAAGTAAATCTTTGTCGTTGCGAGGAGGCCGACGTACGTCGGCTGACGTGGCAATCTTCTTAATAGATTGCTTCCCCTCCGAATCGGAGGGTCGCAATGACATTTTAGTTGATAAGTTTGTCATAAAAGCGGAAGACCTTTTTAATATCAAATATTTTTTCTGCATTCCAGTGAAGTGTTTCACTGGAATACGTCAATTTATCTGCAAGGATTTTTTTAATGGCATCTTTTAATTGTTGGGAATTTTTTGGTTCAACGAGGAGGCCCATTTTTGTCAGTC
The DNA here is from genome assembly GCA_964364765.1 of uncultured Gammaproteobacteria bacterium. Classification (GTDB taxonomy): domain Bacteria; phylum Patescibacteriota; class Microgenomatia; order UBA1406; family GWC2-37-13; genus YC2-FULL-38-9. The sequence continues at coordinate 7,634 of CAYINK010000029.1, read as the reverse complement.
GAATCGGGACCCGGACACCAGGAAGATTTGAGGCGATCACTGGAGTTCCGGACATCATACTCTCGGCCTGTACCATACCAAAAGCCTCGGTCTGATTGATAGACGGAAGTATGAGTACATCAATTACCTTATAAAAAGTGCCCAGTTGGCAACCTCGCAGGTTGCCAAGAAATCTATGGGGCGTATTTGATTGTTGGAGTAATGACAATATATGTTGATAGTATGAATTTTCTCCAGCGACGTCTTTCCCATACGGACCCGCCAGTATAAGTTCGGTGTTTTTCATTCCCCTCATCGCATCTATCAGATACTCCAATCCTTTTTCTTGTGCGATCCTTCCCGCAAATCCTATCCAAACCTTGTCACTTTTTTCTTTAAGAAGTTGCAATTCAAACTTTTTATCTGGGGTCAACTTTTCGATTGGAGGAAGGGTAAACTTTGTTTTATCTTTGAAAAACCTCATCATCCAAATACTTGAGACATAGTCTTTGGTGTATCCAATAATGGAGGTGCTGAGGCTCAATTGTATAAATACGGAAACATCAACCATTACATTAATAAATTTTGAAAATATATTTCCTGAAAGATGGAGTTTGCAATGAAATAGAGATATTATTTTCTTCCTCAACAATACCCCAATAATGGCCAAACATAACCCCTCAAAATTTGGCTGATTTAAAATAATTACATCACTCCTCAAAGATTCTTTCAGGAAATAATAAAGAGACTGAGGGGAAATAAAACCCTTGGAGATTTTGAATAAATAGGGGAGTCTTTTTATCGTGTATCCATCCATTTTTTCCTTCCGTTTAACCTTTTCATTATGGGGAAAAGTGAGAACGGTTATTTCATTATTTTTTGCGAGGTATTTTAAAATTTTGAAAGGGTAAGTTGTCAGTCCTGATATATAAGGATAATAATAAGGAGAAAAAAATAATAGCCTCATATCTTAAAATAAATGTAAATTATCCTTTTGCCAATCTATCATGTGTTGCAAACCCTGTTTAAAATTTGTTTTTACTTTCCAGCGCAGGTCTTTTCCTATTTTCTTATTTGCAGACACAAAATATTTCTGATCACCAAGTCTCGGTGAAACGTATGAAACCGGTGTTAAATTTTTCATATTTTTTTGCAGAAGCTTAATGACTTGTATGACCGAATAAGCATTTTTTATTCCTCCGCCGATATTGTAGGCTGATCCTCTCACTTTTTTGATATTTTTTATGGCTAAGTCGTATGCCTCAACCAGATCACCCACATACAAAAGATCCCGTACCTGGAGGCCGTCGCCGAAGATGGTAATCGGTTTATTTTTCAGTATCTGTTTTGAAAAGTGGGCAACCCATCCCTGATCTTCAACCCCCATCTGAAAGGGCCCATAGATACATGATTGCCGGAACACCACCGTATTCATGCCATAAATCCGCGCAAAATCTAAAGCATACATATCAAAGGCACCCTTCGAACAACCGTAAGGGGAGATAAATTCAAGGGGCTCGTCCTCGTCCAAGCCCTTCGGATGGCAGATGTCCTCGTACTGTTTTTTTACTTTATTTTTCCGTATTTCATGACGTGCAAGATCACCGTAGACTTTATTTGTTGAGGAATAAATAAATGTTGCTTTTGGATTTATTTTTCGTAAGGTATCCAGAAGAACAAAACTTGCGTGAATGTTTGTTTCAAAATCATGAAGTGGATTTTGGATCGATTTGGTTACCGCGGTTTGCCCCGCAAGGTGAATCACCGCGTCTGCATTTTTTAACACAGAAATATATTTATTAATGTCTTTTACACCACATTTGATTATTTGTATATTTGAAATTTGCTTATTTAAATATGCGGCGTTCACCTCAACTCCCGGTCGGGAGAAATCATCCACAATTGTTATGACATTCTTTTTATTTTTTGCAAAATGCAGGGCGGTATTTGTTCCAATAAATCCAACACCTCCCGTTATGAGTAAGTTCATATAAGTGATTGCACCGCTCTTTTCAGGGAGGGAAATTTATACGCATGATGAAGATAAAAATCAAATAGATTATATATCCATATTATTTTTGTATTTTTTTTCTGCGCCAAATACTTCACCACATCATAATTATCTTCGACGTATACGTCAAGATATAATTCTTTCATCATTTTCTCCTTGAATAAATGCGGTTGTTCGTCATCTTTGTTGAAATACACCCCGTCAAACACAAGATCAATCCCATTTTGTTTCACCCATTTTTTAAAGTCCTCCCCAAGAAATCCATATCGTGCAGTCACGATGTATGCCTTTATTTTTTTTTGTCTCACTAATTTTTTTATATCGTCCATTCCCGATGAGATATAAATACTTGAAAGGTGAAACAATTTCCACATCCACTTTTCAAAAGGGGAGTGGGGGTAATAAAAAGCCAGTTTTCTTTTGGATAAAAATAACCGCTTGGCAAGGGAAATAAGGGGGCGGACGACGCGGGCCGGATTATAAAGGATGACTCCATCCAGGTCAAACCCGACTCTCAGTATCTTAGATTTCATATCCTGGTCATTGTATCAAATTCTTGTTCCATTTTGGTATACTTATAAGTAGTTTGTTTGTCATCCCCTCGAAGGACGGGTTCACCCTGAACCGCGGTTCACCGTGAAGGGGATCCAGTCTTTGATTACATAAATTAAGTCATCAAACCTTATGCTTCCTGTACTTTTAGATCTAAAATTCTTGAAAATATATACAATGGGGGTGTTTCTCGTGCTTTCTTTTTTCTGGGGAAGCTTCGTCCTGTGGCGTCTCATCAGGCTGAGTTCATATAAAGAGGAGGATACCTTTGACGCGCTTTTTAATGGCTTATGGGGAGGGTTATTTGTGGGGCGCCTTGTGTATGTAGCCCTCCACTTCAGTGAATTCGGGTTTGATATTTTTAAGTTTGTACTTATCAACGGATACCCGGGCCTTTCCCTCTATGGGGCACTTTTCGGATTCTTCCTCGTCTTGTACCTCTGGTGTGTATTAAAAAAAATAAAGATGGGGGGAATTGCGGATTATTTTGTACCGTCATTGTTTCTTGCCGAGGGGATAGGGAAGTTGGGAAGTTTTTTTTCAGGAAGTGAGGTGGGAGTAAAAACCACATTCCTTCTTTCGGTCAAATTCGCGAATATGGATGGATTACGGCATCTCACTCCTTTCTATGAAAGCATTTTATTTTTTCTTCTCGCCTATATCACCCACAAAATTTTGTTTGAGATTCGTAAAGATCGCCTGCAAAGCGGCTTCAACCTTTCTTTTTTCTTTTGGGGACAGGCTTTAGTCTATTTTCTATTTGACAATATGAAGCAGTATCAACTATACTTCTTGGGTTATAGTTTTAATAAGGTGCTGTCTAGCATCTTACTCTTGACTTTTAGTTTTTATTTTGTGTATTATTTCAGAAGTCTCATAAAAGAGAAAGCGATTCACGTTAAAAATTTGGTTGCACACTATGTCAAAAGGACTTTCAAAAACATTTTCAGAAAAGCAAAAAAAGAAGATCGTGGAAGAACAAAAAAAAATTCTTCTCCAAGTTGAAGCTTTAAAAAAAGATGATCCGTTTGCGGATCCCGATCACGCGTCAGACAACGCGGCTGTGGATACCGATGTGCGTGAGCAGGTGGGCCATGATACGGTGGAGGCGGAAATAAAGGATTTGGAGACACGACACAAAGACTTAAGTGTTGCACTTCAGCGTATACAAAAAGGCAGATATGGTATATGCGAAAAATGTAACAAAACTATCTCACTTACGCGTATGGAACTCGTACCCGAGGCACGCTATTGCATTGATTGCGAGAGGAAAATGCACAAGTAAAAATATCTTGCTATACTCAAAGATATGAGTGACATTCCATCCTCTTTTTTTCTGAACACTTCCCTCTATCTCCTCATACCGTTTGTATTTGCGTTATTTTTCAGGAAAGGGCGCATTTCACCCATCATTGGTTATATGCTCGGCGGAATTGTACTGGGTAATTTTTTTGATGGACTCATTTCCCGGGATATCATCAACAATTTCGCCTATTTTGGCATCGTTTTCCTCATGTTTACCCTGGGGTTGGAGATCCAGTTTGATCAGATGATTGCACTCCGGAAGTTCATCGTATGGGGAGGATTTTTGCAGATAACATTATCAATCATCATCATCGGTATCTGCAGTCTCCTCTTTGGATTTACCCTCATACAATCTTTTCTCATTGGAATAGCGCTATCATCATCGTCAACCTCGCTCGTTGCCAAGATCATCCAAGATAGGGGAGAGGAGGGCTCTTTTCACGGGGAGCTTGCGATGGGGATACTCATGTTTCAGGACCTGGCATTCATCCCTTTTGTTATCATCTTTAACTCCATTACCACCAAAACAATTACATTCATGGATATAACAGTAAAAATATTTATAGATATGTTTGCATCGGGAGTGATCTTATGGTTTGCCTATTATTTTGGACATAAAATTGCGCCATTTATTTTCAACAAAGTTGCACGTGCATCGCGAGAACTTCTCAATCTGTTTATCATCCTTACGATATTTGTCATAGCCTATGTATCGACACTTCTCCATATACCGGTGCTGGTCAGTATGTTTGTGGCGGGTATTCTCGTGTCCCAGACCATGGAGCACTATCACATCTTTTCACAAGTACGGCCTTTGCGAGATCTTCTTTCCATCATTTTCTTTATCTACATCGGAACGAATATAAAAATTGGGATGGTTGCTTTTCTTCTTCCGAAAATTATTGTGTTTGCCCTCCTGATTATGGGGGCAAAAGCTTTGATTATTCTTCTTATTTTCCTTTTTATGAAGTTTCACTCAAAACTTTCCCTTTATCTTTCCTTATTTCTTTTTCAGGTAGATGAAGACGCCTTCATCCTCATGTCAGTTGCCTATGTTAACAAAATGTTTTCCCAGGAAGAGTATCTGTTTGTCATCACCGCAGTCATGCTCAGTCTCCTTTGCACCCCGTTTCTCATCGGAAGCAAAGAAAAAATATACCGGTTTATCCGTTCTTTTATCAACACTTATTTACCGCCTCTTCACACCTACATCAAACACCATATCGATCGTGACCAGTCGCACATAGAGGCTCTTGAAATAAAAAATCACGTTATCCTGTGCGGCTATGGAAGAATCGGGTCGTATGTGGGGCGTGCACTTATGCTTTCAAACATTCCCTTCATTGCGATAGATTATAACTTTCCGACTGTCGAGAAGGCCAAGCGCGAAGGGATTAACATCCTATATGGGGACCCAACAGATATAGACATTCTTGATTACGCGGAAGCCGAAAACGCCGTTGCCATAGTGACCGCATTGCCCGATCGGTTCTCCCAGGAGACCATCATACTGCATGCCAGAAAATTGAATCGAGATATTCTCATCATCAGCCGCGCCCACCGCAAAAAAGACCAAAAACGGATGAAGGATATGGGAGTGAAAGTGGTGATACAACCCGAATTTGAAGCATCCTTATCTATCATCCGCAAACTTCTCCTTCTGAAAAGGGTTCCTAAGGAGGAGATTGTAAAAAAACTTCACTACTTCAAATTGGAACAGGAGGGGATATGAGGAGAAAGTTCAAAGTTCAAAGTTCAAAGTTCCAAGTCGTTGGATCGTATGTTATTGGATTATTTTTAATTTTTCTTCTCGGGCTTGTAATTTTTCAACAATACTCCTCATCCTTTTTTTTTCAAAAGAAAGACAGAGTCAATGTGGTGTTTTATGGGAAAGACACCGTGTACTATTCTCTCGGCAAATATGACGGAGTACATTATTTCATTTCATTTTATCCCGATGTAAAAGTAAAAGTTCCGGGAGGGTATGGTAACTATCGGGTAGGGGGTTTAGGTAAACTCGTGGAACTTGAGAAAAAAACTGATATATTTCGCAAAACATTTTCTGTCACCACTGCCTCGACTGTAGACCGATATTTCTACACCCCTTCACCGGGTATTTACTATGGAAAAGAGAAAATGGATGAAGACTCACTCTCATTCCCCACCTATAAGGATATTTTTTTCTCCACCTCAAACAGCAATGTGTTTGACCGGGCATTTATTTTTTTGCAGTTTCTGGGAAAACGAAAGAGACAATTTTCAGAAATTGATTATAAAAGTCTCCTTGGAACGGACGAGGAATTTTTCCAGGATAAAGACTTTGCCAAGAAATATCAGGGCTTCCTCTATAATCGGATTTACCGGAAGGAAAAAAAGACGGTACAAATTCAATATGAAAAAAGCTACAAAACAGCTCTTTTTATATCAAAAATCATTGAAGGTGATGGAATCAGAACGGTTGATTTGTCAGATACCAACTTCATCAAAGGGACGTGCGAGGTGATTGAGGACGCGGAAACATTTTCCCAGACCGCCAAAGATATGTCCGGTTTTTTTGGATGCATCTTGAAAAGGGGACAACCCACGAGCTCTGATATACTAATGAAATTAGGATCGGTTGAGAAAGAGTGGGAAATACTATGATATTTATAATAATAATTATTCTCGCAGTATCGCTCATCCTTGCGCTTTTTTCCATGAAGGACTTGGGGATTCCCAAAGAAATCGCGAGGTTGATAGCAATACGGAAACATAGGGGAAGCATCGTGTTCTTTAAGGATAAAGTGAAGCATTATTCCTCATCATCCAAATCATCCCGCTGAATGTCGACCAGCGGCTCTTTATCATCATTATTTCCCCGATCAGCGGCCATCTTTTCCCATGCGTCGATGTGTTCGTCCTGATTTTCCTCTCCGTCTTCATCTTTTTCATCTCCTGCCCCAGCGGGAATTTCCTCAAGTTTTTTTTGAATATTTTGGGGAAATGAAATCTGATAATAGACTGCTTTTCCTTTTTTCTCTTCTTTAATAAATACAATGACACGGGTTAGGGTAGACTCTTTTACATACGTGAGATACGTGCTTTTTGCCTTAAAGAAATAGATGAGTCGTTTAGAGAGATCGTCGGGAAGGGTGCCGATATAATCGTCAGACTGTGTACGAGCCTCAACGCGATGTTTCTTCACCTTCAAATGTATTGGTTGACCGATGGTCAGGCCTGCCAAGACATTCTTCTGTCCTAAATTTGCAAGGGCGACCGTCTTTGTTTTGCCGGCGGCGTCCATGAAGAGCCCCGGGTCAAACGCGATCTGGTCTCCGCCTGTTTTTTGCACCTTCTCATTTTCAAGGACTTTTACCCGCTCGAGATTTTGCAAGGCCACACTGTTGCGAGGTTGCAATCTCAGGGCTTTGGAGTAGAATTTCTTTGCTTTTACAATATCTCGCAGTTGTAAGTACACGAAGCCGAGTCGTAAATAGGCACTTTCGTTTTTCGCCTCAAGTTTTATTATCTTGTTGTTAAGCTCTATTGCCTGTTTCCATTGGATGTTAATGGCCGCATCAATAGCCTGTTGCTCAAGAAGTTCAATATCATTCATAAGTGAATACAGTATATTTTATTTTGAAGGAAAGTCAAGTATAATGAAGAAGACAAAATTCAAATCACAAAACTCAAAATTCAATTCAATTTTTAAATTTAAATTTTAAATTTGATTTAAGTTTTGAATTTTATATTTTGAATTTGTATTTATGTCAGGTCACTCAAAATGGGCCAATATAAAGCGGAAAAA